>DASPSM010000394.1:0-14628 GCA_035623955.1 Planctomycetaceae bacterium | reverse complement strand
AGCCGCTCGATCGCGACATTTATGACATGTCGCCCGAAGAACTGGCCGAGACCAACACGACGCCGGGCTCGCTGCCGGAGGCACTCGAGGCCCTCGAGGCCGATCACGCCTTCCTCTTGAAGGGCGACGTCTTCACCAAGGACCTGATCGAGACGTGGATCGACTGGAAGAAGACAAAGGAAGTCGACCCGATCCGCCTGCGGCCTCATCCGCACGAGTTCGAGCTGTATTACAACGTCTGAGGCCGACGCGGCGCGGATCGCTGGATCAACGACCAGCCAGATCAACGACCCGAACGGGTGGCGCTGGCGGCTTGTCCGTCAGTGTTTTTTTTGACGAGCCGCCTGTGCGCCCGCTGTGCGCGTGGCAGCGAAACAAAAGAAGGGGAGCAGGCGCCCGGCCGATCCAGCGGTGTCGGCCGGGGCCAGTCCCCTCGTTGTTCGCCTCTTGGCGGTTTGTGTCGGGCTTTCGCCTACTTTTTCGCCGGCGGCGCTGCTGGCGCTGCTGGGTGAGCCGGCGTTGATGCGACAGGAGCTACAGGGGCAACAGGAGCGACGGGGGCAACCGGCGCGACGGCTGCGACCGGGGTCGCCGGCGAAATGGCCTTCGCCGGTGCCGCGGGGGCTGCCGGTGTGGACGACGTTGCCGGCTTGCCGAGCGCGGAATTCACATCGGAAATGATCAGGTCGAGAATCTGCAGCCGTGCGTCGGCTTCGTCCTGCTCGCGAGCCGTGTTGAAGCGCTTCGCCTGAGCCGAAGCCAGCTTGTGCAGCGATTCGGCAATCCGGCCCAAGAGGCGCACTTTGCGCTCGGCGCTTCGCAGTCGCGACTCGGCGGCGATGCGAGCCTGTGCGTCGCCCGCGATCGGACCTTCCATCACTGACTTGGCCTGATCCAGCTCGGCGATCGCGTTGCTGACCAGTTCGGCCAGGCGGATGGGATCCGTCGAAGAGCTCGCCGTGGGGGCGGTCGATGCGCTTTCGTGCGTGGGATTGGCGGTCGGCGATTTGGCCGGCACCGCCGCCTTTCCGCTCAGCACGTACTTGTCGACGGTGCCGAGCTTTTTGGCGTCCTCTCGATCGAGCAACAGCAGTCGCTGATCTTTCGCTCGCTCAGCGAGGGCGAGTGGAGCGTTCTTGGAGTGTTCACTGAGCCGGTGCTCGCGCACGAGTTTCTGGACGGTTCGGTCGGACGTGGAGCCGGCGGAATCGCTTTTCACGACCACGTGTCGACGTTTTGTCTCTTCTTTCTTGGGGGCCGGAACGCTCGTGCTTGGAGTCTCGTCTTTGGGATTTTCCTTGCGGAGTTGCTCGGCCTTTTGTTTGAGTTTCTCCAGGAGCTTGCGCTGAGCTTCGATCTGGGCTCGCAGGGCCGCCATCTGGGCGCGGTGGGCCTGCATCTGCGCGCGACGCGCCTGCTCGAGAGTGATGAAACCCTGCTCGGACGTGATGAAACCCTGCTCGGAAGTCTCCTCTTCGCCCTTTTCCTTCTTCTTCGAGTCCTTCTTAGCGCCGTGGCCACTTCCTCTGCCCGCGCCGAAACCAAAGCTCATCGACTTCGGATCGGTGAGAATCTTGAGCTGCTCGAGTCCCTTGAGCTGCTCCAAGCCCTTGAGCTGACCGAGCTCTTTCAGCTGACCGAGCCCTGACAGATCCTCGGGAGACAGCACGCCGACCTTCATTCCCTCGAGCGATTTCATGATTCCTTCGAGTGCGGCGGCGTCCTTGCCGAGGCCTTTGAGCTTTTTCATTTTCACCGCGCCATCGGGCCCGATCTCGATTTCCAGCTCGAAGTCGTCGGATTTGAGGTAGATGGTTCGCTTCTCTTCTCCTTTGCCGACCTTGTCTTTCTCTTTTGTTCTGATCAGGATCTTTTTCTTTTCGCCGTCGGCTTTGGCGCCGGGGCCTTTGCCGTGCTTCTCGTGAGTTTTCGAGGCGGCCTCATCTTGGATGATCTTTACGTCGAGTTTCAGCGCTTCTTTCACGGCCGTTTCGATCGTCGAATCGAGCCCTTTGAGGGGTTCGAGATCCTTCAGCGATTCGAGCTTTTTCAGTTGCTCCAAATCGATTTCTTTGCCGTTAATCGTCAGCTTGCCGTCGTTCAGGGTGATGGTCATCCCCTCGTTCGGAGCTACGGCGATTCCACGCGCCGCCTTCTTCTCCCGAGCGGACTTCGCATTCGTTTCGGCGATCGCCGCTTGTAGTTTCGCCATCTGCTTTTGCAGCTCGGCCGACTTACGCACCGCATCGTCTTCGACGATCTTCACATCGAATTTCAGCGCGTTCTTCAGTGCCTTTTCGATCGTCGAATCGAGCCCCTTGAGCTCCTCCAAATTCTTGAGCGACTCGAGACCTTTCAATTTCTCCAGGTCGATGGTCTTGCCGTTTATTATGAGTTTGCCATCGTTCAGAATGATCGTGTTTGGCTCATCTTTTTCCAGAATGATGGCGTGGGGCCCCTCGCCGCTTTCGGCCTTCTTCGCGGCGCCGGCTTTCGACTGAGCAATCGCCTCTTGCAGCCTGGCCATCTGCTTTTGCAGCTCGGCCGACTTGCGGGCGAGCTTCTCGTACTGTCGTTGCATCCGCTGCAGCTGCTTTTCGCCGCTCTTCGGCGCGTCGTCGTCGTCATCATCGTCGTCGTCCTCGTCCTTAGCGGCGAAATTCGCGGCATCGACCCTGACGAGTGAGAGCCCCGACGGAGCCTTCTCGTCCTCGTCGTCCGCCAAATCGACCGTGACCGTGGCCGTCTTCGAGGCAGCCTTCTCTTTCGCCGGATCGTCCGTCTCGGGGGGAGCGGTGCGGCCCAGGCTGGCCGCCATCACAATGATCAGCCCGCCCAGCACTCCGCAGGTGGTGATGCGCCAAACCGGCGAGCTGTACATCGCCAGCGGTCGTTCGCGTCGGATCAGCATCTCGATTCTCCTCGAAAAAGGCGTTGTCGATCCCAGCACTCCGGTCGCACCGGCCGGCAAAAACGACGCGCGACGCGTCGCCCGCACAAAGGCGATCAGCTCCCGCGCGTACTCGTCGCGTGACGAGCGCGTCGCGGCCCATTCGTCGGCCACCAGCTCGGCACTCAACCGGGCCCGCGACCGCAGCCACCAGAAGGCCGGGTGAAAGAACAAAAACAAGAACGAAACGTTGAATAAGAGCGTGCCCCAGGCGTCGCGGCGATCGACGTGCACCAGCTCGTGCCGCAGCACGTGCCGCAACAGGTCGGCGTTTTCGGGCACGCATTGGGCCGCGGGCAGCACGATCGTCGGCCGCAGAATGCCAAACGACAGGGCGCGCGGATACCGCGGCGACACGACCAGCCACACGCGACGGATGCCTCGCTCATCGCACAGGTCGGCAAACAGCTCGTCGAGCCAGTCCTCGGGCCACCTGGCCGTCCAAACGATGTACGCCAAGAGGCCCCGGCCGAGCGCGATCCACGCCGCACACAAAGCGACGCCGACGCCGTAGGCGCCGAGCAACAACAATTTCCAGTTCGCCTCGAGAAACGAACCGAGCCGGACCAATAGGGGCAGCGGCGCGGCACCTTCAGAGGATTCCGTCGTCGCCGGCTCGACTTTTGCGGATGTGGAGTCGCCCGGAGCCGATTCGTTCACGAGCAACGACGCGTCGAGCGTGATCGAACGGTCGACCGGGCCAACCTTCGGCACAAAGGTCCAGACCGCCGGCTTTGGCGTGTCCGATTCGCACCTTGCTGTCGGCGACTCACAAAGGTTCTCATCGTCGACCTCGATCCCCTCTGGAGGCGCCGGCGCCAACAACACTGGCGGAAGGCCGGGAACGGGCGACACGGTGACGGCCGAGAGTCCCAACGTTGGCGTCGGCTCCGTTGAAGAGACTGTCTCAGCCGCGGCTGCCGGAGTGGGTTGGGATTCGTGCGTCATCGCGCTGGAAAGCCGCGCGAAATAGCCGCGCGCCAGCGGCCGCGGCAGAGGCGTGACCGCCAGAATCACCCAGATCAGCGTCGCGGCGATCGCCAGCTCGGCCAGCCTCTGCCGATGCACGGGCGAACGATGCGTCGCCACGGCCAGGCAGCCGAACGTCAAGAGCAGCGTAACGCCGGACAGCAGAGCCGGCCCATTGCCGAGGAAGGCATCGATGAATTGATTCATGAATGGCGCCTTTCCGAACGGGATTGCTTGCCGCGAGCCGCGCGAACTTCCGCCACAAGCTCTTCCAACCGGGCCAGCTCCGCCTCCGTCGGCGTGCGGTGCGAAAAGGCCGTCTCGACGAGCTGGTCGATGGCCCCGTCAAAGACGTGCTCGACAAACTGGGTGGTCAGGCGGCGCGTCGTCTGCTCCCGCGGAGCGACGGGCCTGTAGACAAAGGTCCGCCCCTCGACCCGGTGCCGCACGAGGCCTTTGTCCTCCATTGTGCGCAGGAAGGCCTGCACGGTGTTCTGCACGATCGGCGCGGTCTCGCGCATCCGCTCGTAAACCTCGCGGACCGAAGCCTCGCCCCGCTCCCAGAGGATTTTGAGGATCTCGAGCTCGCGCTCGGTCGGATTCGTCGCTGCATTCATCGGGACACCTCCTCGTGTCGCTTAGCGATTTACGCTTAGTTGACTAAGCTTACCGAGGGGCCGGGGCGATTGTCAACAGTTTCACGCACAAAATTGCGCATTCGTGGAAAGAACCCGCGCCACGCCGAGGAAGCGTCCTCGACGGCCATTCGCCCGCGGGCCGGAAATCTTGCGCCGAAGCACCCGCAAGCCGACGCCTGCGGCTCGCCGCGTCACCGACCCGGCGCGCGTCGGGCGTCAGACCGACGGTGCTGCGGTCGACGACTGGGCTCGATAGCTTTGCCCAAAAACGGGGACTGACCCCCTACCGGAAGGGCAAACCAGCGCTCCAGCCGCAACGGGTCAGGGGTCTGTCCCCGTTTTTGGGCAAAGCCGGGCTCGATGGTTCAGGGTGCGGTGTCGAGCTTCTCGTCTTCTTGTTTGGTGGTTCGGCCCATCCGAATCCGCCAGTAGATGAACCCGGCGACCAGCAACACGCCGACGATAATCGCGCCCCACTCCACTGGCTCGAGACTTCCGAGAATCACGGCCGGTCTCCTTCTTGAAGTCCAACTGCCGCACGGCCGGCATTGTAACACTGGCGATTGCAGGGTGCGCCACTCTGGGACAGCGAATGACTCAATGACGAAATACGGATGACGAAGGAATGCCCAAATGAACTAAATGACGAAACGGATCACCAAATGCCAACCAGCCCGGCGGTGCTTTCGTTCGACGGTCGAGGCGCGACTTGAGGAGCCGCGCACGAAGTAAGCGGTGCCTTTGAACCGCGCGGAGAATCACCGCTTACTGCGTGCGCGGCTCCTCAGACATTCTCGCTCACCCCTCGCGGGGCGGCGGCGCGGGCTTTGGTTTCTCGGCCGGTTTGATCAGCCCCTTCTGCAGATCGTTGACGACCTCGGCGAGAATGGCCGGATTGGCTGTCTTGAGCACGTGCTCGATCCGCGACTTGGGCACATTCAACCGCTCCATAATCTCACCGGCCTGCTTCCACAACCGATCTTTCTTCTTTCCCTCGGCCAGGTAAAGATCGCTCGTGATTTCACTCAATCGGTGCGAATCGATGTCGTCGCGATTGTCGTAAAATCGCTTGATGATCTTCTTCTGGTAGTCGCTGTATTCACGGGGCACCGACACTCTTCTCCGCCATATGTGTGACAAGGCCGCAACGTCCGCCGCGGCAGACCGGCACACCGTTCTACTAACGCGTTGGGTTGGCTGTAAAGAACGGCGTGCCAAAGGTCATGGACTTGCGAATACCTGTTAGTTCAATGTATTATAGTTCGAGGCATCAAGATATGACCCGGAAATCAAACCCCGATTTTTTGAACGGCGTCCCCGAGCTGCTGATCCTGCAACTCCTGGATCGCCGAGCCATGCACGGCTACGACCTTGTCCAAGCCATTCGCGATGCCTCGAGCCTGAAGCTCGACTTCGGCGAGGGATGCATTTATCCCATCCTGCATCGGCTCGAAGATCAAAAGATGCTCGCCAGCGAGCAAAAACTCGTCGGCGGCCGCACTCGCATCATCTATCGCGTGACCAAGCAGGGCCGCAAGCGACTTGCGACCTCGCGCGCGAGCTGGCAAGAGATCGTAGCGGCGGTCAACACCGTCCTGGAAGGAGGCGAAGGTGGCCAAATCGCCCTGGCGTGATCGCCTTCGTGAAGAATTGCGGAAGCGCGGACTTCCGCAAGGCTATTCGTCCCGCCTCGTCCAGGAACTTGCGGACCACATTGCCGACATTGACGAAGAGGGCCCAGACATGGAATCCGAACAGCGACCCGCGGAAGAGCGTGTGGGTCGTCCCGAAAGCCTTGCCGTAGCGGCGGCGGAAGAATTCGGCCGTCGAACTTTTGCCGGGCGACATCCCTTCTGGACATTCGCGGTGTTCCCGATCCCGGCAATAATCGCGGTCTGCGCGCCGGTCCTCCTGATCGCTTGGGCCCTGGTTCGATTGACTGCACCCACGGAGGTTCGACCCACAGCTCTTTTGGCGGTCACCGCTATGGTCGTTTGCTACCTCGTCTACGTGGCGCTGTTCGTGGTGGGCTGGCTGTTTTTGGAACTTGCCGGCCGAGTTGGCCGCCCAGCGTGGGAGTTGGTCACGTTCGGACTTTTGGCGCTTGTGGTCCTTGAATTCCGACCGGTGATTGGACTGAGGTTTGACGTGTCGTTTGCGCCGGGAGGCTTTTTTCATCCTGATCGGATCGTCCCGGTTGTTATGCCGTTGACGTTCGCGCTCTGGATGTGGTGGCGGCTGCACTATCCGCCGCTAACCCCGCCGCCCTCCAACGCTTCGACGCCGTCCGGCGCGCCGGGGAACACGTGATCGATCCGCAGTCGGGGTCTTTGGTGCAGGCGTTGTGAGGAGCCCAAAATGCAAGCAGCCCTACGCAAACCAACGAAGGCTGAGATGCCGCTTCGGATCGCTGCTTTTGTCGTTTTGACCGGGTTGATTCCGGGTACTCAGACGGCCCGAGCCGACGGGCTGATCTTCGAACTGCCGGCCGATGGGACTTGGGCGCGGTACGTCGTCAAGACCGAAGCCGAATTCGGATTCAAAGGGGCGCAGCCCCAACGGGTCTCCCTGGAGCGGACGTTGACCGTCAGCTCGGTCGGCCAACTGATGCGGAATGACCAGACGTGCCGATGGATCGAATTGGAACTCGAAAACAAAGGGGGTGAGCAAGGGGCGTATTCAAAACTGATTCTCAAGCTCCTCATCCCTCAGGAATATCTGCGTCGGGGGGAAGACCCGCTCGCTCATCCGGTGCTGACATTCTTCGACCCGAAGCCGTCCGATCGGAAGGCGCCGCTGCTGGAATCGTACATCGATCAGGGCTTCAACCGGATTCAATATGAGATCGACCGCTTTCGTAACGTCTTTCCAAAGCCTTTGGACAATCCCACAAAACTCAAGCCCGAGACCGTTGAAACGCCCGCGGGCAAATTTGAAAACTGCGAAGTGCTCGGTGGCACCAGCGATCTCGACGGTCAACTCGTGAACAATGGCCGAATGGCCTACCACGCGACTTATCGTCTCTTCCTTCACGCCAAAGCACCGTTCGGCCTCGTCGCGATGCACGCGGAAATGAAGGGGACCGAGTACGGGCGTCGAGCTGTTTCCGTCTCGTCCAAGGAGACACTCACCCTGAGCGAGTCAGGGAAAAGCGCCACTAGCCACTTGCGCCAAGACGCGAAGGGCTCAGGCGGGCGTCCTTAGTTGTCGCCCCGCAAGCTTTGCCCGGGCGGCCCGACTGCGCACCGTCAGCGACGCATGCTCGCGGCTCGCCGTGCGCCACCGCGGCTGCGTCAGCCTGCCCGGTGCCCCCAGAATGCGAGCAGCCGTAAGTCGACTGCGACTTACGGCTGTGCTGTGAAATACCCCCAGTCGGATTTGAACCGACGTCACGGGACTGAGAACCCCGGATCCTGGGCCGCTAGACGATGGGGGCCTGCATGGTTCTTACAGCACGGCTGAAAGGGTGTCAACGGAGTGTCCGGCAGTGAACAAGAGGGGCAGATTTAGCCCAGCGAGGGGCGCCACTCCTCTGGCCACGGGTGCAAACCCGCGGTTCGCGATCGTTAAAGAATTTCCCGCGCTTGTGACGGCGTAGATCTTGATCTTCGTCTGGGGATGCTCGCTTACTCGCCCGTTATGGCGCTCCAAATGCGCCGGAAGAAGCCCGGTTTCTGGTCGTCGCTGCTGCTCGGCGCCCAGTTGTTGATCGTCACCGGAGCGAAAACCTTGGGAGGCGTCGCAGGCGGAACGGGTTGAACGACCCGAGCGGCCGGAGCTGATTGGACGGCCGGCGCGGCGGCCAGGGCGTCTGTCGACTGCGAGCTGGGGGCCGGCTGGCTTTCGGGCCAGCGGACTTTGGCGGCCTGGTTGTCGTCGGCGACGGCTTGCGTGCGAGTGATAGGCGTCGCAACTGGCACCGGAGCCACCGCGGGCTGGGCGACGAGGGGCTGTTGCGGCAATTCGTCGTTCATTCTGGGCAGAGGACGGTTCAGTGTCAGTGTCGAATTCAGCGGGGTGAAGTCGGGCAGCGATTCCCGTAGCGATTTTTCGCCAGCCGAGCTCTTTTGGGTCGAGTTTGCGTCGTCGCCCAGGTACGGATCATGCAGAGGTTTGAGAACCACATCGCGTTGATCGCGCGTTGGATCGGGTACGTAGGCCGGGAAGCCTGCGCGGGGCATTCCGGGCTGCGGCAGATCGGCCTGAGGCACCGGCTGCACCATGGCGCCGGTCGAGGTCACGCCAGTTGGGCTCGCCACCTGGAAGGCTGTCAGCGGACGCGGCGTGCTGGGATGGATCACGCCCAGCGCTCCTTCGATCCGCGCTCGGGCCAGTTCGTCGCGCCCCTCGTGCAGATCGCTCAAAGCCTCTTGCAGCAGCCGTTCGGCTCGATCGCGCCCGGACGTCGCTCCCGGAGCGCTTCCGGCCGATTGCGCGGAGGCGTAAGCCTGCGCGACCGTCGAAGCCGGACTCGAGGGGGATGCGGCCGGCGTTTGAGACACGGCCGTTTGTACGGGCCGCGCCGCTACTGGCGCTCCGACTTGGGAATACTGTGTTTGTTGAGAATACTGTGTTGGTCGGGAATATTGTGCCGCCGGCGCGGCAGGCGATTGCTGCGGCGCCGCGGTCGATGTCACCGGCGCCGGCTGTGAGTTCCCACTCGTAAGCGCCGTGGCGGCGTCGAGCCGCCGTTTGGCGCGGGCGATGCCGACCTCCGTAATCAGGTATTCGGGCTTGTATTCGAGCTTGCCGAACGAGGCGTGCAGCGCCAACGCAGCTCGGGCGTAGCGCTCGGCGTCGTCCAACCGATGTTCGTCGAGCGCCTGCAGTCCGTGGTCGAGGATCTCAATCGCCCGCGTTTTGAGCTCGTCCGTGGGCGCTTGGGTCTGGTCGGGTAACACGTGCGGCTGCGGCTGGACTGGAGCTTGAACGATCGCAACCGGCGCCTGTTGAGGCGCAGGGAGGCTGGCGGCAGTCACCGCGGCGCCGCTTTTGGATGGCGCGAAGGGATTAGCCGGTTCGGCAGCAGCGGCACTCACCAGGCCAGTAACCGTCTTCGGAGCGGTGACCGTTTGTTGCGCCGTGCCGGGCGTGCCACTCGCGATCGATGCCGCGTTGCTTTCTTTTCGCTCGATCTCGGCCAGGACGTGTTCCGGCCGGACGTCGAACAGGCTGTACGTGGCGTTCAATTCGGCCGCTTGCCGGGCCAGACGCCGGGCCGAGTCGAAGCGATTCGCTTGTAGCTCGATCGTGGCTTGCCGCATAAGTTCGAGGGCGCGACGTCGAACGGCGTTGCCCCCAACGTCGGCGGAAGTCGGCTCGCCATCGGCTCCGCGAGTGCCGTTAACCGGGCAAAGCCAGCCGACGAGCCCCAACGAGGCGACGAACACGAGCGTAAGGCTTTTCGATCTCACGGAGACCCCCTTCGCGAAAACGGTGCAAGGCTCGCACGTCTGGCGCCGCGAACCAGCCGCTTTGTCACTCGGCAGCGGCATTCGGCGCAAGATTTACGTATCAGGAATTGCCTGTAAGATTTATCGGTTTTATTGATTGTGCCGATGAGCACGACTCGTCCGCACGAGGCTCATCCAGTCGCGTCCGTCAGGCCTCTCTTTGCCTTGTAAGTTCTTGAGAATTCGGCAGATTGGATTCCTGCTGAACCCAGGCCGCGATGACCGTCTCTTAGCAACTCGAAGCGAACAGACAATGAACCTTCGGAGACTGGGCGTGTTGGGGTGTCTGGGGCTCTGCGCGGCCTTGAGCTTGATGGCAATCCCCGGCTGCGAGGACAAGCCCGAGAAGCCTCACGCCCCCGCTCACCCCTTTGCCGGCCAGACGGTCACGGTTGCCTTTCCGGCCGCTTACGGATTCGGCGACTCTTGGAAGGCGGCGCTCGACGAATGGGGCGAACAGACAGGAGCGAAGTGCAACCTCGCGGAGTACAAGCGGGGAGCCGAGGGCCTCAAGGAATTGCCCGCCGCCGACGTCGTCGTGCTCTCGTACGTCGATTTGCCGGCGGTCGCATCGGGAGATCGCCTGGCCCGCATTCCCGAAAGCAGCGAGGTCGGAGAAGTCTCCGCGGGTTGGAATGATTTTTTTCCCGGCATCCGCGACCGCGTACTGACGATTTCGGGTCGCCCCACGCTCATTCCGATCTCTTGTCCAGCGCTGGTCTGCTACCTGCGTGGCGACTTGCTGTCGAAAGCCGGCCTCAAACCGCCAGCGACATGGGACGACTATCAGGCTCTGCTCGAGTCGTTGCCGAACTGGGCGCCGGGGCTCACTGCGGTCGAGCCGTGGGGAGAGGACTTCCGCGCGACGCTTTTTCTGGCGCGTGCCCTGCCGTACGTCAAGAAGCCGGGAAACTACTCCGTTTACTTCGACATCGATACGGGCGCTCCGCTGATCGACTTGCCCGGGTTCGTGCGGGCGCTGAGCCAATCGGTCGCCCAGTTCGCGAAACTGTCGCCCGAGTCGATCAAGCTCAGCCCGGCCGATTGCAGGCGGCTCGTGCTCACCGGCAAGGCCGCGATGGCGATCGGCCTCGAGCCGGGGCGCAGCGACGAAAAACCAATTGAGCGCGCCCCCGGCGTTTCGTTGGTCTTTGCGCGGCTGCCCGGCGTGCGCCAGGTTTACGATCGACACGCGAAGGATTGGGAGAAACTCCCCGACGACGAGGTCAACCACGCGACGCTCGCCCCGGTGGGCGGACTGGTGATGGCCGTCCCCAAGGCGACTCCCGCCGAGCGGGCCGAAGCCGCGTGGAACCTCGTGAATTTTCTCAGCGGGGACCGCTTTCAACAGGCGCTGGCGACCGTTCCCAAAAGCGTCGCCCGCGAATCTCAGCTGTCCAAAGCCGTCGATTGGTTCGGTTCCGATTTGCGGACCGACGAGATGTATGGCTACCTGGCCGTCACCTCCGAAAGTCTCAGGACGACCAATCTCTCGCCCGAACTGCCAGTGATCGGCCGGACGGAATTGCGCATTTCGCTCACGGAAGGCATCACCTCCGCGCTCGAGGGCAAAGCGACGCCCGATGCGGCACTCAAAGAAGTCGCCGACCGCTGGAGGGCGATCGCCGCGGGATTCGGCGTCGAACGGATGCGCGACAGCTACCGGGCGTGTTTGGGTCTCTCTCCCGTACTGAAACTTCCCGATCTTCCGCTGCCACAAAACTGAGGGGCGCTACGATGAGCACTGAAGTCCACCGGATGGCCCTGCTGTCTCGTCATGCGCTCGACGGCACGCCCTGGTATGGAAAAGCATTGTGCAGGCTGCTCAAAGGCGTGACGGCCGGACAAGCCGCGGCCCATCCTATTCGCGGGGCGCATAACATCTGGGAGGAGGTGCTGCACGCGATCACGTGGCGCCAAGTCGCCATCAAACTGCTCCAAGGCGAGAAAGCGCCGCGCGTCCCGGCCGCCAAAAATTGGCCCAAGCCGCCCAAGCCAACGGCTGCGGCCTGGAAACAAACACTGGACGAACTGAAGGGAACTCAGCCGGTGCTGGAAGCTGCGATCGACGCCTTAACCGACAAGCGCCTGTCGGAGAAAGCGAGGGAGAAGCGGTTCTCGTTCTACATCCTGATCCACGGCGTGATTCAACACGACGCGTACCACGCCGGCCAGATCGCGCTGCTCAAGAATGCACTTAAGTGAGCGCGGCCGCAAACCCCGGCGCGCGCCTGCGGCACTCAGAACTGCTTCGGCTTCAACTCGCCGCAGTCGGCCACGATGATTTTTGCTCTCGGGATGCCGCGGGGCGGCCGACCACCGAGCGCCTCGATTCTTTTGACGACGTCCATGCCTTCGACCACTTTGCCGAAGACGACATGGCGGCCGTCGAGATGCGGCTGGGCCGCCGTGCAGATGAAGAATTGCGAACCGTTGGTGCCCGGCCCGCGGTTGGCCATGCTAAGGATGCCCGGACCCGTGTGTTTCAGCTCGAAATTCTCGTCGTCAAACTCTTCGCCGTAGATCGATTTGCCGCCGGTCCCGTTGAACTTCGTAAAGTCTCCTCCCTGGCACATGAACCCGGCGATGACGCGGTGAAAGGGGCTTCCTTTGTAGCCAAAGCCTTTCTCGCCCGTGCACAGGGCGCGAAAATTCTCGGCCGTCTTGGGAACGACGTCGGAGCGCAGCTCCACCACGATTCGCCCCAGCTTCTTGCCGTCGGCCGTGATGTCCAGATAGCAGCGAGGCAACGGCTTGTCGGCGGCCGGCAACCAGGCCGCGCCCACAACAAAGCTGAAAGCCGCAATCAAAATCGCAGGGCCGCGTCGCATCCCCAATCTCCGTTTGTGCCCGATATCCAGTTGCGGAAGTATTTGCCGCCGGGACCGTGGCGCATTTTATCTACGCACGGCCGCGGCACAACCCATCGCGGCTCGGCGAGGCGAGCGCGTTCCCGCAGACCCCTCGTCTCTGAAGCGGCCGGCGGCGAGTGCCAAAAGCTTGTCGCGTCAGCAGCGTGCGAGTCGCACTACCTCGCGGTTTTGGCCGGCTCGGGCGGCAACTCACCGCACTGGGCCACGACGATCTCGGCCCGGGTTCTGCCGCTTTGCGACCCCAGTCGCTCCATCTTCTTGACGATGTCCATCCCCTCGACGACCTTGCCGAACACAACGTGATGGCCGTCCAGATGCGGCGTGGCCACCGTGCAAATGAAGAACTGCGATCCGTTGGTGTTCTTGCCGGCGTTGGCCATGCTCACCACGCCGGGCCCGTCATGCTTCAGGTCGAAGTTCTCGTCGTCAAACGTCTGGCCGTAGATCGATTTTCCACCCGTCCCGTCGCCGTTCGTAATATCGCCCCCCTGGCACATGAATCGGGGAATGACGCGGTGGAAAAAGGAGCTTTTGTAGCCAAACCCCTTTTCGCCCGTGCAAAGTGCCCGAAAGTTCTCGGCCGTCTTGGGAACGACGTCGGGACGTAGCTCGATAACGATGCGGCCTAATTTTTCGCCATCGGCCGTGATGTCCATGTAGCAGCGAGGACGGGGCCCCGTATCCTTGGACCCCCCGCACCCCGAGACAAACAAGCCGCAAACGATAATCACCGCCAACCGGCCGAACCGCATCCGAATCGTGTCCCGTCCCATGCCCCGTCCTATCCTCCTCGCCGAGTCCGCTGGGAGAGGGGGTGCCTCGGGGGGTGCCCCTCGTGTCCCGTCCCGTTCGTGTCCCGTCCCGTTCGTGTCCCGTCCCACTGGCGACTCTTCGCAAAGCATTTCGAGACAGTACGTTACGCTGGGACAAGTTCCATCTGCCGCAACTTGTCCTCAATGGGCGTCGTGTCCCGTCCCGCCTTGTCCCGTCCCGGTAGGTCCCGCTTGCCGAGCGGGACTTGTTGTCGCGCGAGGTCCCGCCCGGCAGTCGGGACCTACTGCTCTCCGTCCCGTCCCGTCGTGTCCGCGACAAGTCCGGCTGGCCTCGCGCTCCGCGCGCTCGATTTCCGAGCGCTGGGCCGGCGGCGGCAATCAGCGGACGGACTCCAAGCGCCCGCCCGACAAAGCGCATTGATCCAGCCTAACACGCCAGGCGCTGGTGCGCCGAGATCAGTGTTCTACACAAGACAACTTTGAAGACTCACCGATCCGGCGGCGCTCTTCCGGAGTCTCGACGCCTCGCTTTAGGCCGGGCGTACCTTCAGGATCCCCAGCGGCTCGAAACGCTGATTGAGAACGCGTTCGCTGGGTACACCCAACCACTGGTCGAGTCACCGCGTTCGGGAGCCATGAGTGCAAAGTCATGCGGCACCCTCATTTCTTCTTGCGGCGCGCCTCATCGATTTGGCGAGCCAGGCGGTCGTAGTCCTCCGACGTCATCTTCTCCGCCGGCAGATCGAGAATGGTGGCAATCGCGTCGCCGGCCGAGCCGGCAAAGAACGTGTTCAAGAGATGCAGCAGAGCCGAGCGTCGGGCCGTCTCGGGCGCTTCGGTGGGCCGATAGACGTACTTGATGCCATCGCGGCGGTGCTTGAGATAGCCCTTTGTCTCGAGGATCCGCAGCATTGTCCGGACCGTCGAGTAGGTCGGCGCGTCGGCCAGTTTTCGGCGGACGTCGCTGACGGA
>DASPSM010000755.1:0-4853 GCA_035623955.1 Planctomycetaceae bacterium | reverse complement strand
CGCTCGCGGTGCAGCGACTCGGCGAAGGCCGCATTTGCGTGCAGCTGCCGCATGTCGCGCCCGACGGCGTCATCGCGGACGATTCGTCCGCCCGCTATGTCGTCGTCACCGTTCGAGACGGGGTCGCGCCGGGGGCGCTTCGTGCTCACCTTTACGACCTGGGACCCGTTCGTGGCTATCGCCTGGTGGGGATCGAGCGAAACGCCGATTAGAGGCGATTCGAGGCCCACGTCAGGCGGTCGGTGTCCCGCGCGGACAGCGACGAACATAGTGACCTGCCTGGCGAAAATTGGGCCGATCGAAGCTAGAAAGTTGACCCTCTCCCCGGACAAGGGAGAGAGGCGATGCGCCAGAGTGTCACCGCCGGTCCCCCGGGGTCCCGTTTTCGCCGAGATCGCCGGTGCCCGGGTCCGAGGCCCGGGGGTGGGGTCAGGCGCAGAGTTCGAGCTGACGCATTCTGTCGCGCATGTCGGATCGGACGTCGGAGTCATACTCGGGGCGAGCGTGAGCGATGGCGCTGGCTCGGCGCAGCACTTCGAGGGCCCGCACGCGCTGACCGCGTTCTTGCAGGATCATCGAAAGCAGGTCCAGACCCTCGGCTTCGGTGGGGAAGTCGGCAATGAGCTTTTGGCAGAGCGCCTCTGCGTCATCGAGATGGCCGGCGGCGAGCTCGTCGGCGACGCGATCGGCCTGCCGTTCGAGCCTCTCGACGCAGCAAGCGCAAAGCTCTGCGTAACTCTCAGGTTCGTCGTCACGAGACGTTGCAGTCGGCGGGGGTAGCTGCGCGACTCGCAGGGCCTGGCAGCATCGCTTGTACTTCTTTCCGCTGCCGCACGGACAAGGCTCGTTTCGTCCAATTTTGGCCATTGTTCGCTCGTCCCCGCAGGATCCGCGCCCTTCGTGGCCGGGACAAGTTTTCTGCAAAACGATGCGGCCGGCGTCGAGCAGGAGATCGACGTCGGCATCCGCGTGTTCTCGTGCGCCCGCTGCGGCCGAGAAGTTCACGTGTGCGAGCCCTGTGATCACGGACAGATCTATTGCCCCGGCGAATGCCGGCGCCTTCGTCGGCGCGAATCGTGGCGGCGCTCGAGCGCCACCTACCAGCGCTCGCGCCGTGGGGCCCGCAAGCACGCTGCACGACAGTCGCGATCGCGGGCCAAGTTATCGGAGCAGAAAGTGACTCAGCAGCGATTCCCCATCGAGCTGGCTCAAGCCATATTCGCGCCGCCGGCCACGGAGTGCGTCGGCGTCGACACGGAGGATCGCCATGGCGCAATGGCCGACGATGATTCGCTTGGATCAGGATCTGCGGCTGCTGGTGACCGACCCGCAGGGCCGAGACCAGATCAAGGCGCGACTGCCGCTGCGTCCGAAACACCCGCGGGCTCTGCTCACGCTTCTGGAGGGAGTGGCTCTGTACAGCGGCGAGCCGCTCTGCGCTGTGATTTCTGCGGGCAGCCGTCCCGACGATTGGCTGGGCTGCGAAACCTGGGGCGACGATCTGTGGCCCGCCGAGAGCCCACTCGTTCAGTTCGACTTTCTCACCCCTCCGCCCTCCGGGCCGGGCCGCACACTTCGCGGCGTCGGTGACTTCCGTGCCGTGCGCCGCCAGCTTCGGCTGGTGTGGTCGCGATGAGCGCCACCGATCGCTCTGGCCGTATCGCCGAGGTCTTGCGTCTCGGTCTGGTCGACGGCGTTGGCGTACGCGCCATCGCCCGCAAGCTCGGCATGTCGCGAAAAACCGTCCGCAGGATCCTCGGTCACCATCGCGCCCCGACCCAACCTCCCGAAAAGCGCGGATCCATGCTCGACACCTACGAGCCCGCCATCCGCAAGATCCTCGGCGACGCTCCGGACATCCTCGCTCCGGCCGTTCTCGAGCGGCTGCGGCCTCTGGGCTACTCCGGCGGCGTCACGATCCTGCGCGCCCGGCTGCGCACCCTGCGCCCACAGCCAAAGCCGCAGGCGTTCTTGACGCTGTCGTTCGAGCCGGGCGAGGCCATGCAGATCGATTGGGCCGACTTCGGCTTCGCCCTGCCCGGCATTCCCCGGCGCGTCAGCGCCTTCGCCGCGGTGCTCTGCTTCTCGCGCGAGCTTTACCTGGAGTTCACGCTCAGCCAGGCCATGGGCTCGTTTCTGCGCTGCATGGAGCGATGCCTCGCGTTCTATGGCGGCACGACCGCGATCGACATCTTCGACAACATGAAGACCGTCGTGCTCTCGCACAGTGCCGCCGCCACCGTCTTCAACCCACGCTTCTCCGAATACGCGCGCTCCCGCGGCTTTGCCGTGCGCGCCTGCAATGTTCGCAAGGCCCACGAGAAGGGACGGATCGAGCGCCCCATCGGCTTCATTCGCCGCCGCTTCTGGCTCGGCCGCCGTTTCCACGACCTGCTCGACCTCAACACCCAAGCGTTCACCTGGCGCGACGACTTCGCCAATGGCCGCGTCCACGAGGACACAGGCAAAGTCCCGCACCTCGTCTTCGTTCACCAAGAAAAGCCCCGGCTCAAGCCCCTGCCGATAACGCCCTTCAACACCGACGATGTGGAGGGCACCGGCGTCACCAAATTGTTCCGCGTTCCTTTCGACCGCAACAAGTACTCGGTCCCCTGGCGCCTCGCCTCCCAGCAGGTCCTCGTGCGCGCCGACGACCGGACTGTGCGCGTCTTTCTGTCCAACAAAGAGATCGCCCAGCACGCACGCTGCTGGGGCGTCGGACAGGACATCGAGCAGCAGGCCCACAGACAGTCGTTGCTCGAAGAAAAGCCGCGCGCCCTGGCGGCAGGCTCCCTGCCGCCCGCGCTCGCCTCCCTCGGCGACCTCGGCAAGGCCTACTTCAAGCTGCTCGCTGCAGGCTCGCGCTCCATCCATCGCGACGCCACGCGCTTGGTGTTCCTCGTCGAGCTGTTCGGCGCCAGCGCCACCTGCAGCGCCATGGCCGAAGTGATGCAAACCGGCCACGTCGGCGCCGAATACGTCGAGTACGTGCTGCGTCACAAGCGCGGTCTGGACCCTCAACCGGCCCCGTTGCGCCTCGGCAACCCACAGCTCGATGCCATCTCGGTGCCCGAGCCCGACATGGCCGTCTACGACCAGCTGCCGGCCACGCCCATGACCCGTGACCCCGCCGACCCCTCGACCCGACGCACAACGCCATGAAGCAGCACGATTTGCTCGAGCTGCTCATCGAAAAGTTGCGCTGGCTCAGGCTTCCCGGCATGGCCAACGCCGTTCGCGCGCTTCTCGCGCAGGCGGCCAAGGAAAACCTCTCGGCCCTCGACGTGGTCGATCGTCTCTGTGATGAGGAAAAACAGAGTCGACTGCGCAGTGCCATCGAGCGGCGCATCCGTGACGCGCACTTTCCCGAGATCAACACCATCGACGCGTTCGACTTCGACTTCGATGCCGCACGCAAAAAGATGCGCGCTCGGTACCTCGCTCTGCACGACTTGAGCTTTCTTGCCCATGGCATCAATCCGCTCTTCATTGGCGCGCCAGGCACCGGCAAGACCTTCCTCGCTCGCGCCTTGGCCTACCAGGCATGTCAAGCCACCAAGCGCGTCGTCTGCGTGGCGGCTCCCAAGATGCTCAATCATCTGCACGGCGCCGAGCTGCACGGCATGCTCGAACGAGCCTTACGCCAATACGTCCGCGCCGAGCTCTTGGTCATCGACGACTTCGCCGTCCTCGCCATGGACGCGGCACAGGCCAAGCTGGCCTTTCAGGTGATCTCCGAACGCTACGATTTCCGGCGCTCGACCTGCATCACCACCAATCGCGCCTTCAAGGACTGGACGAAGGTCTTTCCCGATGCCCTCAACGCCCAGGTCATCGCCGAACGGCTCACCGAGCGTTCAGAACACTTCGTCCTGGAAAAGAGCTTCCGCATGGCCAAATCCTGATTCCCCCTTCGCCACTCCCCTCCGGAGACGGAACCGTTCCTCCGGCAGCGCCACGACTCCCTCGCGAGCGCCCTACGCCACGCACGCCCCCGGCGGCGGCAGGCATGGGCGAAGAACCGCACCCGCGCCAGCGGGTGGGTCCCTGGGTCCCGGCGATCCCGGCGAAAACGGGACCCCGGCGGACCGGCGATGACAGGCACTTCGTTGCTACCGCCGCCCACAACCTGAACAACCTCGAGTCACTGCGGAACCTGAGTCTCGGGGCGTTTGGCGAGATCGGCAAATTCACCCGACTCTCGCCAAAGCTCATCAACAAGGGTCGGCGCGGCGGATGGGACTACGACCGAGTGGATATCGCTTGGCTCGAAATCGAGCCGCGCGCCGTTCCGTCGTGGACCGAGGAGTGGGGGCGCCGCTTCGTCACACTTGATCGCATGTGGCTCGGGAAGGCAGCGGACGTCGATAAACACGTTTGCTGCCTGGGCCAAGCGTACGAAAGCTTGAAGTTCCTGACGGTGAACGGAATCCCGACCGTTGGTTTCCGGCCTCTTCCGTACCTCTCGGGGACCAAACGCTCTGAGGACCCGGAGCACCAGATGTGGGTCCACTACGCACGCGTAATGCACAGCATGGAGGGCCAAAAGGACGCTCCGGATCCTGCCGGATTCAGTGGCTGCGGCTTGTGGTTCGTGAACCCAAAGCAAAATGGTCTTTGGACGCCAGAACGTGCGCAGCTTGCAGCCATCGAGCATGGCTGGTTACCAGAGAGCGAGTGCCTCACCGGAACGTTGATGCGCCATTGGGTCCGAATGATTCGCGAGGACATCCCGGAGCTGGCGCATTTTATTGACCCTTTCCTCAAGCCAACTGAAGACGCGACAGCATGAATGTCAGCCCTTACGCGCGTCCTCAAGAGGCGGCAGGGGCCGAGCGGCCCTTCGGCACGGA
>DASPSM010000373.1:0-3636 GCA_035623955.1 Planctomycetaceae bacterium | reverse complement strand
GTCCAGGGGATGAACCTGCGGCAGCTGCTCAATCGCCGCGGGCCCCCGGAGCTCTTGGTCGCCTACCACATCATGCGGCAAGTGGCCGCGGCCCTGACCGCCGCCGGCGAAGCCGGCATCGTCCATCGCGACATCAAGCCCGAGAACATCCTCATCACGCGGAAAGGCGAGGCGAAGGTCGCCGACTTTGGCCTGGCCCAGCTGGCCCAAACGGAGCGCGTGCAGCTCACGCAGGTCGGCATGACAATGGGCACGCCTCTGTACATGAGCCCCGAGCAGATCAACGGCGAGACTGTCGACCACCGCAGCGACATCTATTCTTTCGGCGTAACGTGCTATCGCATGCTGGCTGGCCGGCCGCCGTTTCGCGGCGACACGACGATCAGCGTGGCGATGCAGCACCTGACGCATAAGCCCGAGGACCTGAGCACGCTGCGCGTTGACCTGCCGCCGGTCATCTCGGAAATCGTCCATAAGATGATGGCTCGCGACCCGGCGGACCGGTATCAACACGCCCGCGAAATCACGCAGGACTTGAAGAAGGTCGGGCGGATGATCAAAGAAGACCCGGAAGCAGCCGTCGCGGTGAAGCTCAAGGAAATCACGGTCGTGCCTCCTGGCACGCCGCGCGCTCAGGTCCCCGCCGCTCCCCGCGTGGTTGTCGAGTGGAGCGAAGGGTTCTTCAAGTGGTCGCTCAAGCAGCACGCGATCGCTCTGGCGATCGTGGCCCTGGTTCTGGGCAGCGCGTCGGCCGCGGTCGGCTGGTGGCTGCGACCCAAAGACCCGCTGGAGGCGGCCGCGGTCCAGCAGGAGCGCGTTCCGAGGGAAACCAGCGCTCAGAAACAATTCGCGCGCGCCAAACAGCTCCGTTCCGACGAGGACGCCTGGAAGGCGGTGATCGACTATTTTCCGGAGGACCGCGTCTACGGTGTTCAGGCGAAGGAGCGTCTGGCCCTGTTGTACCTGCGGAACCTGCGGCTCACGGAGGCGGCCAACCTGTTCAGCGAGTTGCGCGGCATGGGGCGCGAGAACCCGAAGGAACATTCGATCGGCATCGCCGGCCAGGCCGTGATCGCCACGCTCCAGAAGGACTACAAAAAGTCGCAAAGTCTGATCTACGACCTGGGCGACCTCTCGCAGCGGCGCGCGCAGCTCAGCGGCGAGCTCTGGCAAATGCTGCAACGGGCCGGCGCCATCAACGCCCGCGAACTGGGCGAGCAAGAGAACAAGCAGCTGCAGGATCTGTTCGAAGGCGAGCCGTAGCCGGTCCGCGCTGACGCGGCGTGGCCTACAAGACTCTGGTTGAAAATTGCGCCGTAGACAGTTGAGTTGGGGCGCACTTTTCCCAAGCCGACAGCTCCGCTGTCGTTCCGACGGCAGAGCCGTCGGTTTGGGGAACGTCGACGCGGCAAATAGTCCTCGATCGATTGTGCAGGTCGCGTTCGTTGTGAAGGACCTACGCCCCGAACAGCAAATCCCAGTAGCTGGTGAGTGTTCAGCGCGCAATCGCCGCTTGCACGTCCTTCGCGACGACCGGCATGAACTGGTCCACGCCGGCCAAATTCAGGTGGATGGCGTCCCACATCAAGCGCTCTTCGTAGGGCAGGATGATCGGGCGCTCGACCGTCAAGCCGGCGTGCGTCTTCTCCAGCTCGCGTCCCCAGCGGTCGAGGATCTCGAAATCCCGCGAGTCCTTGTAACGAGCCTCGATCGGGGTAAAGAGGATCAGCATTCGGACTCCGGCCGCAGCGCACGTGTCGGCCATCTCGTGGATCCCGCGATCCCAATCTTCGCGGATCAACACGCCATTGGGCGCGGGAGGAACCGCGACGCCCGCGCGGGGCGGCAAGCCGCGAAAGCCTCGCGCGGCGTAGATCTTTGGCTGTTGCGTGAAGTACGTCTCTGTTCCGTCGTAGTCGGCCAGCGGCAGGGACCGATAGTCGGGGTGGGCCAAGGCCGTGCGTGCGCCGGACCTCACGAGGTAGGGAACGCTGTCCGTCAGCGGAACGATGCCGTCGATTTCCAGCCCGTAGTACGTCACCAGGCGCCGCAAGGCGTCCGACCACGGGTCGCTGTCAACCTCCAGGCCCAGCGGCGACAGGCACAAAACAATGGCCTTGGGCTTGGGGTGCCGAGCGAGGTAACCGCGCAGCGTCGTGGGCGACGCGCGCGCTCCGATGCCGGGAACCGCCAGGTTGTACGATTGCAGCCCGGCCAGTCGGCGAAGCCTGATCGGATCGACGCCGTTGCCGCAGGCGCTGTCGCCAAAGAAAACGACGTCGTTGTACTCGGAAGAGAAGAGCGCGTACTGCGCGCTGGCGGCCATCGCCCCTTCGCCCGGCGACGGCGCTCGCCCAGCCTCCTGGAAGAACCGCTCGGTGGGGTCAAGCGCCCGCGCGCGCAGATAGGCGGAGCCCCCCAGCGCGAGCACGGTCGCAAGGGCAACTGCAAGGACGCCGGCACTCACTCCGATTTTGGGGCCGCGCAAGTGCCCCAGATGCCCTTCGCGGACACGCCAAACCGGCGGAGCGAGCCGAGCAGATTCGGGCGACGAAATTCTCACAGTACCGATTGTGCCGTGCCATGCCGGGGATGGCAAAGATTCTTCGAGGATCGCGGAGGCGCTCCCCCGATCCGGTGTTCGGGATCTGTAGGGCAGGTTGTGCCTGCCGTCCTCTCCCTGCGGCGAATGAGTGCGCCGAACTGAAGCAGCCGCAGGCACGGCCTGCCCTACGAGGATTCTGCTAGAATTGGCCTCAAGGCCAACGACATCGACATTCAGCGGCGCGTCGCGCCGGTCTCGACTGGCTCGAAGGGGATCAGCACATGCAAACGAGCGCCAGATCCGAACCGGAGGGCTGGTGGATACTCGTGGTCTCGCTGCTGATTTACGCCTTTGTCGGAACCAACTGGACCTTCCAACAGTATGTCGGTCATGCCCTGGCTGTGCCTGACACGGCCCTTCCGGGTGACTCCCCACCCTTTTATTTCATTCGCCACGACTTCGTGCGTGGCGTCTGCGCGGGAATAGCGGCCCTGTTGTCCTTCGTGCTGGTTGCCGCGACATGGAAGCGGTTCCCGCACTACAGCGGAATTGCGCTTTTTATGAGTTGGCTCTGGCTCATGCCTCATGTTTGCGATGCCTGGATGATTTACTGGCGGTGTCCCCATCTGCTGGATGCCCACAAAGCGGCGTCGGCGTGGAATACGTTTGACGAATATCTGAACGATCCGCTGCGCCAAGCCGTGAAGTGGGGCAACCTTTTGTTCGCCGTGGCGCTCGCCGTGGTCCTGTCGAGACGATGGCGAGAGGAGCGGTCCAACGCAATGGCGGCTCGCTAGTCAGATCACTCCGCCAATGCCGCGCGCTAGAATGCACGCATGAGCGACAGGTGGGCTATAGCGCCTGGGATTCTGATTCACCGAGGGAACGGAATCAAAACGAAGCACCCGCCAGCTCACCAACAGATTGCATTACGGGTGCAAGTCACTGATTCGACACAGGTTGAACGCCATTGCGTCGGAATTTGAGTCGGGGCACACATTTCCCAAACCGACAGCTTCGCTGTCGTTTCGGAACCGACGGCAGAGCCGTCGGTTTGGGAAACTGAACGTCGCAACGATTCCACAATCGCC
>DASPSM010000369.1:0-2643 GCA_035623955.1 Planctomycetaceae bacterium | reverse complement strand
GATGGGCAAAATCGTTCCCTACGTGCAACCGCCGCGCGACATCGTTGCGGGGGAGCCTCTGTTTTTCGCGACGGCCCAGCCCCTGCAAGGGGGCGCGGTTGGCCTCCTGGTCGAAAGCCACATGGGACGACCGACGAAGATCGAGGGGAACCCCGAGCATCCGGCCAGTGGCGGCGCAACGAGCATTTACCATCAGGCGTCGATCCTCACGTTGTACGACCCGGATCGCTCGCAGGCCGTCACGTTCGAGGGGCGAACGCGAGCTTGGACCGAGGCCGCGGCGACGCTCCGACTAGCGCTGCAAAACGAACGAAAGACGGAGGGCGCCGCCGTGCGGGTTCTCAGCGAGCCGATTCTCTCCCCCTCGCTGGCTCGCCAGCGCGATCGGCTGCTGAAGTCCCTCCCCAAGGCCAAGTGGCACGTTTACGAACCGCTGCCGCACGACGCGCGCCTCGAGGCGATCCGCCTGGCGTTCGGGCAGGAACTCGACTGCCACTATGCCTTCCAGAAGGCCGACGTCATGTTGTCGCTCGATGCCGATTTCCTGGGAAGCGAGCCGGGAAACCTTCGCGGGATCGCCGATTTCATGTCGCGTCGACGGATTCCGAGGTCTGCTTCGGAAGCCGAAAAAGCGACGATGAACCGCCTGTATTGCATCGAGACTGAAGTAACCTGCACGGGGGCGAAGGCCGATCATCGCCTGGCCGTCCGCGTTCAGGACATCGAACCCTTGGCCCGGGCGATCGCCACCAAGCTCGGCGTTCTGCAAGCCGGCCCGCCCGATGCTGCCGGTCCGCACGCCAAATGGGTCGCGGCCGTGGCCAAGGACCTCGAGGCTCATCACGGGCGGGCCTTGGTGGTGGCGGGCAACCGCCAGCCCGTCGCCGTCCATCTCCTCGCACAGGCCATCAACCAGCATCTGGGCGGCATTGGGCAGACCGTTTTCTACAACCGCCCGGTGACGGAGGGTCCGAGCCCGCGCCTCGACTCGCTGCGCGAGCTGGTTGACGACATGCGGCAGGACCGCGTGCGCTTGCTGATCGTTCTGGATGCGAATCCGGTTTATTCGGCCCCCGCCGATTTCAAATTCACCGAGGCCTTGGAGCGCGTCCCCCTCCGCGTGCACTTCGGCCTGTATCAGGATGAGACGGCCCGACGCTGCCACTGGCATGTGAACGAGGCCCACTTTTTGGAAAGCTGGGGCGACGCCTGGGCCTTCGACGGCACCGCCACCGTCATGCAGCCGCTGATCGAGCCCCTGTATCGCGGGCGGTCGCCGGTTGAATTCATCGCGTTTCTCGCCACGCTGCAGGAGACGCCGGGCGAGGAGCTGATCCGCTCCCGCTGGCGCGAGTTCTTCAGCCAGCAAACGCGCGGACCGAAGGGCGACGACGCCTTCGACACGTTCTGGAAGACATCACTGCACGACGGCGTGGTCGCGGGAACCGGATTTCCGAATCGCAAGGTCGCGCTTGCGGACAATTGGCAGCGGCATCTCGAGACGCCGGCGCCAAAGTCAGCACCCTCCGATTCGTCGAGTCGCGGCGGCGATTCGTTCGAGCTCGCCTTTGCTCCCGATCCGACGGTGCTGGATGGCTCGTTCGCCAACAATGGCTGGCTCCAGGAGTTGCCCAAGCCAAGCACCACTCTCACATGGGACAACGCGGCTCTGATGAGTCCGGCGACGGCGCGGCAGTTGGGCATCGATTGGGGCGAATACGCCCACGGCGGCGAGCACGGCGGATTCTTGATGCCGGTCGTCGAGTTGACGTTCGAGGATCGTGTCGTCCACGCCCCCGCTTGGATCGTTCCGGGCCACGCGGACGGCTCGATCACGATTCATTTCGGCTACGGGCGCGAATCCGCCGGCCGCGTGGGAGGACAGCGCGACCAGCGGATTGGATTCAATGCCTATTCGATCCGGACGTCGTCGCAGCCGTGGTTCATCCCCGATGTGCGTGCTCGCAAGACCGAGCGCACGCATCTTTTGGCGTGCACGCAAGAGCATCACCTGATGGAGAACCGCGATCTCGTTCGCTCCGCCAGCCTGGAGGAATATCGGCACAAGCCCGACTTTGCGGCCGAGCCCGAAAAGCGAAAGGAAAAAGAGGAGACGAGACGCGCGGCCGCTCCGCTGGAGTTTTACCCGCCCCTCGAACAGCCGGCAGGCACGCCGAAATGGGGGATGGTGATCGACCTCACGACGTGCGTCGGCTGCAAAGCGTGCGTCGTCGCCTGCCAGGCCGAAAACAACATCCCCGTGGTGGGCAAAGAGCAGGTGGCGGCGGGACGCGAGATGCACTGGCTGCGCGTCGACCGCTACGTCGGCGGGACGGCCGAGGAGCCGACCGAGTTTCATTTTCAGCCCGTTCCCTGCATGCATTGCGAGCGGGCCCCCTGCGAATACGTCTGCCCCGTCGAAGCCACCGTCCACAGCGCCGAAGGCTTGAACGACATGGTCTACAACCGCTGCGTCGGCACGCGGTTCTGCTCCAACAACTGCTCGTACAAGGTCCGGCGGTTCAATTTCTTCCATTACGCCGACTACGAAACAGCCAGTCTGCGGCTGCAGTACAATCCCGACGTGACGGTGCGGTCGCGGGGCGTCATGGAGAAGTGCTCCTACTGCGTGCAGCGGATCCG
>DASPSM010000357.1:0-10379 GCA_035623955.1 Planctomycetaceae bacterium | reverse complement strand
AGTCGTCGCGCGCTCGCAGTGGCTCAAGGTCATCATCTTTCTCGATGTGTGTCCCGTCCTTGTACCCGGCGGCGACGGCCTGCTTCAGCCAGGCCATCGCACGTGCCGCCTCTTCGTCGGCTGCTTTTGCACTCGCGGGTGACGTGTCGGGCGAGCGCAACACGCCAGCGGCTACGGCGTGGAAACAGGCCGCGGAGTATAAACTCTCAGCGTCGGTGCGTTTGAGCTTCTCCCACTGGGCCGCGGCCTCGTGGATGACGGGCGCGGCCTCGCTGGCTCGATGGGCGGCGAGCAGATCTGTTGCCAGACCACGCATGGTGTTCAAAGTTTCGGGATCGCGCGGGCCCAGCCTGGCCTTGCGAATGCGCAAGGCTTCCTCACGGAGCTTGAGCGCTTCGGCGTATCGGCCGAGGGCATGGTAGCTCTGAGCCAACTGATTGATGCTCTCCGCTGTGTCGGGATGGTCGGCGCCGAGCTTGACCTTCTGACCCGCCACCGCCTGCTCGAGGAGTTTGGCGGCCTCACCATGCCGGCCGACGGCTGCATTCCAGTAAGCGAGGAGGGACATCATCTGGAACGTGTCGGGGTGGTCGGCGCCCAAGTTTTTCTTCATCAGCGCCGATGTTTCCTCACCGAGCTTGAGGGCCTCGGAGTGCTGGCCGAGATCCGCGTAGGAAGAGGCCAGGTTTCCCATGCTCTCGAGGGTGTCGCGGTGATTGGGGCCGAGCTTGGCCCGCTGAAGCGCCAGAGTCTCTCTTCGGAGCGCCAGGGCGTCCGCCTTTCGGCCCAGGTCACTGTAGGTATTGGCCAGATTCACCATCGTTCCCAGCGTAATGGGATGATCCGGACCGAGCTGCGCCCGTTCAAGCGCCAGCGCCTGCTCACCGAGATCGAGTGCGTCGGTACGTCGGCCAGCGACGTTGTACGCGAAAATAAGGCTGTTCATCGTGCCAAGCGTTTCGTGGTGGCTCGGGCCAAGTACGACTCTTTGCAGCGCCAGTGTCTTCTCAAACTCTGCGACCGCCTCCTTATGCCGGCCGAGTGCCCGATAGTCGTCGGCGAGACCATGCATGCTTCGGAGCGTTTCGGGGTGGTCGCTGCCCAGTCGTGCGGTCGAAAGCGCCAGTGTCTCTTCGTGAAGCTTCAGCGCGTCGTTATACCGCCCCAGCTGATAGTACGAACCCGCCAGGTTGTTCATGCTTGTGAGCGTGTCGGCGTGGTCGGTGCCGAGGACAGCCTTCCGACGGGCGAGCGTCTTCTCGTAGAGATCATGCGCTTCGCGGACTCGGCCGGCGGAAGAGTAGCTATTAGCCAGGCGATTCATGCTCTCAAGCGTTTTGGGATGGTCCGCGCCAAGTTTTGCCGTATAGAGCTTGAGGGTCTGCTCGGCAAGCTTGACAGCCTCGTCCAGTCGCCCGAGGTGTTCATAAGCCCTGGCTAAGCTGAACATCGCGCCAAGCGTGTCGGGATCGTCGGCCCCGCGGTGCCGTGAGTAAAGCGCGCGCGCCGCCTCCGCCTGTTCGGCGGCCCTGCGCGAGTCGCCCAAGAGAATCAACGACTGAGCCAGTGTCTCCCGCAGCCGAGCCTCGATGAGTGGCTGCGTCGCGAAACTCTTTGACACATCGGGCAAGGAGCTCTCGATCGCCTTGCGCAGAGTGACGTCACGGCCCAAGCCACCACGTTCCCCCTTGGGCCGGGCGGCGGCAAGGATTCGGTTTTCTACGAACGACAGGACGGCATTCGTCTCTCCCTCGCGAACCAGCGCATCCTGTCTGGCCTTCTTCTCCGCTTCGGCGGAATTCCTTGCGGACTCGGCAGATTTTCTCGCAGACTCGGCAGCGTCTTTTTCGGCACGGGCGGCAACGAGGGCGTTCCTTTCGGCATGAATAGCCCGCAGCGCCTCCCATGAGGCGACGCCCGTTCCTGCCACGAGAGCCAAGGCAACCGCGGTCACGGCCAAGGCCGCGCCACGATTGCGCCGCAGGAGCTTCTTGAGCCGGTAGGCCGTCGAGGGCGGCCTTGCCGTAATTGCCTCCTCGCGCAGATAACGCTCGACGTCCTCTGCGAAGCTGCCGGGAGTGGGATAGCGGCGATTGCGATCCTTTTCCAGGGCCTTCATCACCACCCAGTCGAGGTCGCTCGCCAGCAACTGCACCAGCCGCTTGATCTCCAGCCCGCGATTGCCCGCCACCATGGTGGCCGTGTCGCCCAGCGAAGAAAGACGCGTGCTCGGCCGTGGCGGCTCTTCTTCCTGTATCAGCTTCTGCATCCGGGCATAACCCGCCTCGCGCAGTTGTTTCGCTTCGAGCGGCGTCGTCCCGGTCAAAAGTTCGTAGAGCAATACGCCGAGCGAGTAGACGTCGGTGCGGGTGTCGATGTCCAGGCCGCTCATCTCGGCCTGCTCGGGACTCATGTACTCCGGCGTGCCGATCATCTGGCCGTAGGCGGTAAACAGCGTCTTCTCGGTCAACTTCTGGACCGTGGCTTTGGCGACGCCGAAGTCGATGACTTTCACGACCGGCACGCCGTCATGGAGCGTCACCAGCACGTTCGACGGCTTGATGTCGCGGTGAATGATCCCTTTGTGGTGCGCGTGCTGGATCGCATGGCAGACATCGACAAACAGCTTGAGGCGCGCCTCGGGCGGCAGGTGGTTCTTGTCGCAATAGTCCGTAATCGGGACCCCTTTGACCAACTCCATCACGAAGTAAGGATGCCCCGAAGCAGTCGCCCCGGCGTCGAGCACCTTGGCGATATTCGGGTGATCCATCAGGGCCAGCGCTTGCCGCTCCGACTCAAAGCGGGCGACGACTTGGGAGGTGTCCATCCCCGGCTTGATGATTTTGAGAGCGACCATCCGCCGGACGGGCTTCTCCTGTTCGGCCATGTAGACCACGCCGAAGCCGCCTTCGCCGATCCGTTGGAGCAGCTTGTAGGGGCCTACGGAGGCGCCGACTTGATCCCGCGACGAATCGCCGATGAGAGTGGACGCGAGCACTTTCGGTGGAACTTGGAATGCGCCGTCTGGCTCGCTCATGAGTAAGTCACTCGATGCTCAGGTGGGCTTCGACCGCGCCGCCACCGGTTAATTCTGTGGCTCAATCGGCACTGACGCAACAGGCAGCTAAAGCCGGTGGACCAAACCGGGAGGGATTTTGCGCGCGCAATTCCTTGCCGCCGGACTATCTCCCTAGCTGTCCGGAACCGGACGAAGCGCGGCGATGACAGGTAGACCGGGCGGCGCGTCCTTCGAGGCAAACACCGGTTGGCCGATTCTCGGAGATTGACTTGACGCGAAGTTCTCGATCAGTCGGTGTAGAGCCTGGTCTCGTCCGGGAATTTCTCGTCTTTCAAAATCTGCTCTTTCTCCGCGAGGAATTTTTCTAATGGCGGACGCTCCTTGAGGCCAATCGCCCGTTGATACGCGTCAGCCAGTGTCAGCAAAGTGCTTTCGTCGTAGACGCGGCCCGCCAGCATCTGCGGCTGAGGCATGAGGAGCCCGTCCTTCTTCTCGAGCTTCTTCGGAAACGCCATCACGGGATGTCCCGCGACGTGCGTGTAGAGGCCCAGCTCGAATCCGAAATAGACGTCGATGGTCTGCATCAACGTGGCGAGGCGCTCCATCAAGATGGCCCGCATTTGATTGAGCTTCAGATAATCGACGGCCGACAGCAAATGTCCGTAACTCCAATACCTCGGCCAACCTTGCACTCCCTTCGGCTCGCCACGTCGCACGAGGGCGTCGAACGAGGCACCCGATTCAATCGCGACAAGCCCTTCGATGAGCTCGAAGGTCAGACCATAGTCCTCCAGAGGCTTCGTCGATTGAATCGGGACGAGTTGGACGCCGAGGTCACGCAGCACCCGAAGCTCCTCGCGAACGTCGGCTTTTCCCGTTTTCGGTTCGTATCCGACGCGGATCGTCGAGAGGTCGCGCAAAGAGGGCCACGCGTAGGGGCGATCGACGGAGGCCGCGTCCCGCGGATCGGCCCCGTGAATCGCGGAAAGCACCAGACCGCAGTCGTCGGCAGTTCGGCAAATCGGCCCGGCCGTATCGAGCGACCAGCAAAGCTGCATGCAGCCGTATCGGCTCACGCGTCCGTAGGTCGGTCTGATCCCCACTGCCCCGCAGCGCATCGAGGGGTTGACGATGCTGCCGGCGGTATCTGTCGCGATTGAAAAACCAACCAGACCGGCGGCCGTTGCCGACCCGGACCCCGATGACGAGCCGGCGGTGCCCATTCGCGGATTCCAGGGATTTCGAGTCATTCCGCGAAACCAGAGCTCACCCCCGCCGGCAAACGGATTGGTCGCCAGCTTGGCGATCAGCACCGCTCCCGCGTTTTCCAGCCGCTCGGCCACTGCCGCCTTCACATCGATCGTGCGATGACGGTATTGCGGCGCGCCCCAGGTGGTCGGATAGCCCGGATAGGCGATCACATCCTTGACGCCCCACGGAATGCCGTGCAGCGGTCCGCGATCTTTTTTCTCAGCCAGTTCGCGGTCGGCCTGCTTGGCCTGCTTGAACGCGAGGTCATCCATCAAAGTGACGACACACTTGAGAAGCGGGTCGTAGCGGCGGAGCCGGTCGAGATAGAGCTTCGTCAATTCGACGGACGAAACCTTTCGGCCGCGCAACAGCGCCCCGAGGTTGCGAACCGAAGAGAACGCGAGCTCCTCGTCGGTGCCGGGCCGTGACGCGACCTCCGCTTGCTTCGAACGCGGCACGTTCTGGTAGCCGCGCGGGTCGGGTTGTGACGCGGGAGTCGTGAGCGGTCTGAAAACCAGCCCTGGCTGCTGCGAATTGTCGAGCTCGATCGCGCGCACGCGGTTCATCGGCCCGCGGAACTTGTTCAGACTCTTCGCCGCCGCTTCGCGCTGTGCCGGCGTCAGGGTGATTCCGGCAACCCACTCGGCATCCGCAAGCATCTGCGGCGTGAAAGGTGCTTCCCCCGCCTTCGCCGCCAACGCTCGCCGAAAAACCGTGGTTCCAATCCCCGCCGTTCCGAGAATGGCAAGCGCTCTTCGCCGGGTGAGCATAATGCGAGTTCCTTGGACAGTGTTGACGACAACGGGATTGGAGTCGCTGAACCTCGGCGCGGGCGCAATTTGTAATAAGCTGGGAATGAGCGAAATCAATCACATCAACAGCGCGTCGCTTGGGTTTCTAGATAATGGGAAGCGTCGGCAAGCGGGACTCTCGGCTTTAAGAAGGTCGACTCTCTCGCTTGTAATTGGCGTATGGGCGGCTTTTGGCCCCACGTTGCGTTGTTGACCGGGATCCCACCGCTTTGCTTCAGCGCTCCAACTTTTTCGACAACCGTTATTGACCCAAAGACATGCCAATGGCATACTCCCGCTACGGTTGATGTCTGCTAATGGCTGGCAGCTTCAATCAGGCCATGAACGCCTCTCGGTGCCCCGACGCACGGAGAGGTTTTTTGTTGCGCCCTTACGAAATGCCAAAAAAGGTCCCAGTCATGATTGCGCCGGTTTTCCCCGAAGCAACCAATCCGAAGACACGAGCATTTCCTCGAGTGGGCGAGTCTTCCAGTGCCCCTTCAATGGATGAATTCATCCGTGTCGCCGTCGAGCGACGCTTGGGGGCGACCGGATACTTTCCGCTTCGCGTGGTCCGGTGCGTGGTTGAGGATGGGGTCGTTTTCCTCTACGGCAACCTCCCGTCGTTTTACATGAAACAGCGAGCGCAGGCCGTCGCACTGACTCTTGGCTTTGTTATGCGGGTCGAAAACCACTGCGAGGTTGAGCCGCACGAGCGAGCTGCCGCCTGACGCGCTGTCCAGTGAGAAGGTATGGTCAGTCAACTTCAAAATTCACGGCAATGGCGCGACACGTGTTTGTGAACGCCGCTGACCCAATCATTATCAAAAACCTCGAAGCACGCGTAATCGATCGCGGCGGCGGAAGATGCAATGTCGTGAGCGTTCACTTGGCGGCACATTTGTAAAAATGGTGCTCCGGTTGGAGACAAAGATGGCCGAGACGATTCTTCGCTTCCCTGGCGACCTCGCAGAGCTGATTGTCGCGGAGATTTATCGACGCGGAGGCATCGTGCGCGTCGGGACCGGACGCCGTCCGGGACCCGATCGTGACCTCTATGAAGCTCTTGCAGCGTCCCTGGAAGTGTCAGCAGAAGAAAGGAAGCGCACTTTCTTTGACACGGGCACTGAAAGCGAGCGCAATTGCTGGGACTACAATATGCTCGTAGCCGTCGCACGCCTCAGGCAAGGTCGAGGTCGCCCCCCCTCGATCATGAATGGCACACCCCTAGGCACATGGAAATTAACGCTGGCAGGGAAGCAGTGGGGAAAGCAATTGGCTGAGGCGCAGCAGTCAATTCAGCTCGCCCCTCACGCTTAAGTTGGTCTTGCTGTCGAAATTCGGTGATGCGGCCCTCCCCACTGTCAAATTGCTCAGTAGGCCGCGATCATCATCTCGATCGCGGGGCGCATTTCTTTCCGCCACTCGGCTTCCAACGCCGGTGTTATCTCGGGATCGTGCTTTTGCACGGCTTCGCACAGGGCGTCGAGCCAGAGGGGGTAAAGCTTCGGGTGAATGTCATGACCCCGGCGATTGTGCGATTGGGCGAGGTCCATAACGAAGCGGCACGCGGCAGGATCGCCGGTTCGAAGCCTCAGGGCCATCAGAACTGACGCCACAACCGCCTGCTTTTGCTGCGTCATGTCAGTGTTGGCAAATTTGGGCGGGATCTGCGCGGACTTCGCAAAAAAGCGGTCGTAAAAGGTGTCAAAGAATGCGGCAGACGCCTCGCAGCGATGGTAGCTTTCGAGGACGGCTGTGTGAGTTGTCGTGCTCGATTTCATTGGATTCCCTGCACTCGATTCGCCGACAGAGCTTGGGACGAGGACGTGCAATCATTCGGCCGATGCCTTCGCGGCCAAACTCGAAACGTCGCGGCCGAGCCGACGGTCGCGACGTCCGGGGTCAAATCGATTCAATGCTCACTCTCTCCGGGCCGCGCTCGCGCCGGTGGCTACTTGAGCGAAACCAGCTTTCGTCTCGTCTTGTCGCACAACGGTGTGACTCCGCCTTTTTCACCAACGACATCGGCCAGCGACGTTTCAGAAAACGCGGATTCTGTCATTGCCAACACCTGGTCGAGTCGGCGATGAAGTGGGCAAAGTCGTCCGCCGTGCTGTGGAATGTCAAGCGGACAGGTATGAATCCGACGAATCGGATCGACCGCGTTCACGACCTGCAGCAATGAGATATCGTCGGGCGACCTGACGAGCGTAAAACCCCCGTTCGGGCCCCGCTGAGAACGAACGAGCCCGGCACGCGTCAGTCCCAGCATTACCTTGGAGAGATACGCGGGCGGAACACGGGTGACTTGGGCCAACGCTTCTGTCGTCTGAGGTTCGGGCGACGCGTTGGCCAAACAGACCATGGCCCGTAAAGCGTATTCGACCGTTTGGGACATCATGTGTGTGAAATCCTCAATCGGATGGACATTCGACTGCATTGCGCTTCACTGGGGACAATGCACTCGAACGTCGGCAACTAATTTGCCGCGGTGACGTCGAGGAGATACGTTTCCTGAATCACGCGCTCTTCGTTTGCCTCGTGCTCGACACAGCGACGAAGGAACTCCTCGAAGTCCTTGCGAACGGCCGCCCACGACGGCACCGACTCCCCGGCAAAATGGGCGCCACCTGCGATCCGCGCGACTGCGTTGGCAAGCTCGGCATGTTGTCGCTTGAGCTGCTCGACCGTGCCGGCCCGCCATGGGGCGATCGTGAGCACGTGCGAGTAATAGCCGCCCATCTCCTCGTGCACGAAGTGCTCGCTTAGTTTTGCGACAAGTTCGTCTAGCAGCGTGATCACCCGCAAACACTGGACGGGTTCCGCTTGAAGTGCGGTGAGAATCTGCTCGTAAAGCTCGGCGAGGGCCTCGTGTTCGTCGCCAATCGCATCGAGCGCCTCAGGAGTCAGCGGGGTGAGATTCATGACGGTGCCTTCGATGAGGAAACGCCAAGCGTAATACGTATATTTGGATGTTGATATCTTAATCTACAGTTTACGCGACCCGAGGACCACGCGTCAAGTCAAGCATCCCGAGCACGAACCTGCGGGGCCACTACCGGCGATTCTGGCCCGTCTCTCGCTGTCGGGTTGGCGGAGTCGGCATCGTCGCTGCCCCTAGTGTCTCAATGCCGGGAAGCTCGCCAGACTCCTCTCGCACAACCATCCTGGCAATCGCGGGCATGAGCCGACGCATGACAGTGCGCAGCGTGCTACGGTAAAGTTGCAACAGCGTCGATTCGCCGCCGAGGTCCGTTGTCGAATCTGACTGTCTCGACTGCCGAGGTTGCGTTGTCTGCGGTCCGCCGACTGTTGCTGATGTGCGGCATCGTGATCGGATGCGTCGCGGCAGTCCTTTACGCTGAGGCTCGGATCGCTCCGAAGGTCACCTTGCTGGTCTCCGAGCACGGAGCTTCCTGGATTCGCCGGCAGCGCCCCTTCAATCTCGGCGGTTGGGGCCCAACCAAAGAGCAGGTTCTTTTTCGCAAACAATTCACGACCGAGAGGAGTGGTGGTCGGCATGTGGTGACGGTACGCGCGTGGTGGTCGTTCAAAATGCTTTTGGACGACCGTCCAATCTTCCAGTCGGATCCCAGCCGCGAAAGTTGGAAGGTACCACACGACGTTGAGTTGCCGCCGATGGCTCGAGGAGACCACTCGCTCGTGATCATGGTGGAGAACCTCTTCGGCCCGAGCGCACTGCTCGCCTATTGCGATACTCTCAACCTCCGCACAAATCGGGACTGGGAAGAATGGCACGAGAAGGACGGCTGGCAACGCGTTGCGACCGTCGACGACGTCCAGTTGCCGGAATTCTCGGACCGATTCGAATCACCCGCTCGGGCCCTGGCGTCGACTCTCTGCTGGCTTGGTCCGCTCTATCTGGCCCTGTGTGGCGGGCTGATCTGGAGTGGTAAACGGCGAGCCGACACATCGGGGTTGCCAGCCTGGTTGACGGCCTCGCGGTGCCGTTGGATTGTGCTTGCCGCCTGGCTCGTTCTCGCGGCAAACAACTTCACGAAATTGCCGGCCGGGCTCGGTTACGACCTGTCGGGGCATCTCGACTACGTTCGGTTCGTCGTCGATCGGGGTCAGCTTCCCGATGCGCGCGATGGGATCGAGATGTTTCAAGCGCCGCTGTTCTACGTCGTGGCGGCGGAAATCTATCGCCTGTTGGTGCGGTTGGTCTCCGGCGATACGGCGTTGCTTTGGCTGCGTTGGCTGCCGCTCTTGTGCGGAATGGCGCAGGTCGAGATCTGCTATCGGGCCGGGCGTTCGATCTTTCCGGGGCGCGAGGATCTGCAGGCGCTGATGGTGGTGTTGGGCGGGCTCTTGCCGATGAACGTCTATATGTCGCAGTTCGTGAGCAATGAGCCCCTCTCCGGAGTCCTCACGGCAGCCGTGCTGCTTTGGGGCTTTCAGGTGTGCCGAGAACCGGCCATCGCGCAGCGGCCACGGTCGCAGTGGTGGGCGGGCGTGATTCTGGGGCTGGCACTCATGGCCAAGATGTCGGCCATGCTTTTGGTGCCGATTGTTGCCGCGGTTCTGGTGGCGAGTAATCGGCAGATCGGCTGGAAAAAATTGTTGGCCGCCGTGACGCGCTGTTTCGCAACGGCGGCCCTGATCTCGGGATGGTTCTACGTACGGAACTGGCTGCGGTTCGGCCAACCCCTCGTCGGCGGGTGGGATCCGGTGAGCGGCATCTTTTGGTGGCAGGATCCCGGCTACCGCACTCCTTGGCAGCTGGCATCATTTGGCCGCTCGCTTTGGCACCCGATCCACGCCGCTTTCTATTCGATCTGGGACGGTTTCTACTCAACGCTTTGGCTGGATGGCAACCTGAGTTCGATGGGTACCTGGGAATCCCGTCCACCCTGGCATCAGACACTCTTGCTCGCGGCGCCTTGGCCCGCGCTGTTGCTCACGGCTGCGATGGCCATCGGCTGGCTTCGCGGGTTACGCAGCCGCGATGCCGAGTTACGACGCTCGCTGGAATTTGCCGGAGCGTGCCTACTTTTATACCTGGCGGCATTTACGCTCTTGTGCCTCGAAGTCCCCGTCTACAGTGCCGAAAAGGCGTCGTACACGCTGGGTCTGACGCCTGTCTTTGCCGCCCTGTGCGTGTCGGGTTTGGACCTCCTGCCGCGGCAGCGCGTCATCCGATCGGCAGCCGGCGCCTTCGTTTTCTGCTGGGCGGCGCTCGTGTACGGAACGTACTTCGTCACCGGCGGAAGCTTCGGCTTCAAATAGGCGCTCGAATTGCGCAACGCGCCGGTATCTGCGACGGGTCACGGGGAATGCTGGGCTGCCGGCGT
>DASPSM010000355.1:0-3458 GCA_035623955.1 Planctomycetaceae bacterium | reverse complement strand
TTCCAGGTCCCCCACGAAGCCTTAGCCGCTGAGCTGACCTACGAATACGCCGAGCGGATCCGGCTCTCGGCCTACCGCAAATACTTCGATTCGACGGGAGACATGCTGGGGGTGTTCGTCGTAGCGATCATCCTGGCGATCTCCACCACGGACCCAACACGCACCCTCGCAAAAGAACGCAGCGCTTTCTCTATCTCAGCCGCGATCCTTGGCGGCATTGTCGTCGTCGCAGGCGTCCTTTCGTATTGGGGGACGAAGGGCAAGGACAGCGGAGTGATCCGGTGTCACTACAACTTCTTCGAGGGCATGCGCAACACCTGGCGGAACAAGGCGTGCAGAATTCTGCTGATTTCTACGGTGCTCGGCATGCTGGGGATCCAGATCGCCGTCTCGCAGTTGCTCTATATCTTCACTCATTTCCTGCAGCAGCCGGAAACGGCTTTGCCTCTGGTTCTCGTTTCTTACTTTGCCGGATCGATGGTTGCGATTCCCCTTTGGAGTCGACTTGCCGTGCAGATTGGCAAGAAAAATTGCCTGTTCGTCGCGATGCTTTTTGCTGCCGCCGTTTTTGCCTTATTAGCTGCCTATCGCTGGCCGGGTTGGGCACTCTATCCGCAAGCCTTGGGGATTGGCGCGGGAATTGCCGGCGTACAAGGGATCTCGATGGCCCTGTGGCCTGACGTAATCGAATGGGATGAACTGGAGACGGGTCAGCGTCGGGAGGGAAGCTACGCGGCGATGCGCAGTTTCGTGCTCAAACTTTCGCTCGGTTCGGGGTTATTGGCCGTCGGCTATCTTCTTACGTTGATCGGCTACGAGGGCAGCCGTCCCCCTTCGGCCGCAACGCTGATGGGGCTGCGATTGAGTTTCGGCCTGCTGCCCGCAGCCTGCCTGGTCACGGGGGCCGCGGTGATTCGCCGGTATCCGATTACTCGACAAGTCCATGAGCGAGCCCTGGTGAAGCTCGGTCGCTCAAGCGGCGTCGATGCGTCGAGCACGGATCAATTTGCCGGCAGTGTCAGTTGCGATTGAGGGGCGGGCGAAATGGGCGTCGGCCCGAGCGAAAAGAGACCGACACGCAGGCAGGGCCGGCCCGATCTTCTCAATTGCTAGCGTCACACGTCGCGATCTGAGTGGACTTTGCTCCAACCGCGACAGCGGCCCGCCGCAGACATTTTGGTTCGGGAGCCTTGAGCAGCCAGCGCCAGAAATCGCGGTCGCTGCGGGCTTTCGACCGTTGAAACTCCCGGTGCTCGTCTCGAACGGCCGGTGAATTCAGCTCATTCAGAGTTGCTTCCGGCAATTCCTTGGCGAAAACGTGCGGTAGCCAGTGCTCCTGCCACGTCCGCTCTTCAAAACAGACGCGAGCGATGACGGCATGATTCCAGGCGACGCCTGTGGAATTGACCTGGTATTGGAACGACTCCTTGAAGAGGTGTCGAACGACGGGGCCGCAGAGATGCAGGATCGGAATTCCAAGAAAAAAAGCCTTGAGGGAAACCGCGGCTTCCGAGCCGCCCCAGCCGCGCAGCTGGGCAGGCCATCGCACGCGATTGTAGATCGCCCGCGACATCACATAACCGGGAGCCTTCAGCGACGAGATTCGCGAAATTGGATGAGCAGGCCGAGGCACGTTCCAGCGCGCGTAGAAGCCCCGCCCCTCTCGAAAGCGAAAACGGGCCCCATGGCAGAGTGCACAGCGGTCATCCAATCCACACACATCCGGCCAGACGATCGCATGACGAGCAGTCGCCGTTTCCGCGCACAAATCCAAACATGCGGGAGAAAACCGTTGATGAGCGTCTGCAAAGACAAGGATCGGCGCCGTCGCAACGGCGGCCCCAGCGTTGCGGGACGCGGCCACTCCCATGCGCTGCGGGTTACGCAGGAGCTGCACGTCGTGGCCGTCGATTCGGTCACACGATCCATCCGTCGAGCCGTCATCGACGAGAATGATCTCAAGCAAGCCGCGCGTATTTTCACGAACCGACTCGAGGGTCCGCCGGACTTCATCACCCTCGTTGTGTGCTGTGATGACGACACTGATCCGCGCGGACGTGTTCATCGGACAAGCGTCGACTGAACGATTTGTTGGCCAACACCGTCGACTGCAACAAGCCTTGCCTCAATCTTTGCCTTCGGCGAGCTGTTCGATGCGATCCTCTAACCGGTCGACCAACTCGCGAATCAGGGACAGCAACTCGCGGATGCCAGCGAGTTCACCTGCAGCCGGCGCGGGGCACGGTGCTGGCAATGCTGCCGCAGTGGGATCGGTTGGCAGATTCATGTGATGCTTCTCTCAGAAGTGAGTTGGAAATTAAATTCCATCAGCCGACGGGCGCCCGTTCGGGACGGGCCAATGCTTCCGGACAGCCGCCATCGAAGTCACTCGTCACAATGTGAGTTGGACGAAGTCGATTTGCTTCGGCGGGTGAAGGTGCTTCCAGGGGTCGTAAGCGGGCTCTTGCATGGAAAGAGGGGTCTTGTGCACGGAGCCATCGCTGGCAAGTTGTGTGGCGCACGCATCCACCTCGTAGTTTGCCGGAGCGGGATGACGATTGTGGTCTTCCGCGGTCACCAACTTGTCCTGAACCGACGGATCCACAACGTTGTAGTAAAAGTACGTGCAAATCGCCTTCACGTAGGGATAGGACCAACCGGACGCCGGCGTTGGTGCGACTCCCACGGAAATGCACCACCAGCGTTTCGTCGGCACTCCTCCGGCACTCGTCGGCTTGGCTCCTCTCTTGATGGACTTGTAAAACGCGACGCATAAGTTCTGGCTTGCGCAATAATACAGGTAAAACAGCGGCAACGCCGCGCCACCCTTCAAGGGCTCGTTGTACGTCGCCTTTAGCAGAGCGGTTAGGTTTTTGAGAGACGTCTTAGTGTTGTCGCCGCTTGCGTCAGTCGAGCCCGCCAAAAGGCCGGCGCATGTTCCCACGGTCCCTGAATCCCCGGACGGAACATTGACCCAACCAGCCGGAGGTTGTTGTGGCATGTTATCTCCAATTGCGTTTTCCGGTCGTCATGGTACAGCAGAGTTGGCCGACGAAAGGCAAGGCCGGGTTCACGACTGCAATAATCGAGTTGAAACGGCGGTTTCGATTTGCCAGTCGCATCCAAGAGTTCTCCATCCCAACGGCGGACGGAGAAGACTGGCTCTGCGTTCCGATAGGTCGCTTTCCGTCTGCGTAAGGGCAGTTCACCTAACTAAATACACCGGATGCCGCGGCCAAATCAAGAAAATAAATGGGGCAGCGGTCACGCCGCGCGATCGGTCCGCCGCCGGCCGATCAGTGTACGGAACCTTCGGGTTTCAATGTCCGCGCAATGCGGAAGCCCGTATGGGACGACACGCCACTCTTGGCCTTCGTCGGCGTGCGGTTGGCCGAGCGCTGATATTGGACGAATTGCCCGGCGCTTCCACCTCGTACGTCGCGATCCGTATCTTCCCC
>DASPSM010000353.1:0-3529 GCA_035623955.1 Planctomycetaceae bacterium | reverse complement strand
CCCCGATCTTTTGTGTCGGATGAACTACCCTTACCAGGGAAAATCGGATGGCTTCACGACGGCGCTCCGCAAGCAGTTCGCGTCCCGCTCGTACGTCGGAATCGAAATCGAAGTCAACCAGAAGTGGCCGCTGGGCGATCGTCGCGCGTGGCGACAACTCGTTCGCGATCTGCCGCGAGCGATCGAAGCGGCGTGCGCGATTTGTCCGCCCCCAAAGTCCCGAGCCGCTAAACTTGTGCGATGAAGGTCAAGTGCCGGCCCACAGACTTCCGCGTGGAAGAACTCGCCGATGCCCGCTGTGACGGCGGACCGTTCGCGCTTTACCGGCTGACAAAACAATCGCTGGGAACTCCGGAAGCCATCGAGGCAATTTGCCGGGCCTGGCGGTTGCGGCGCGAAGCAGTCGGCTTCGGCGGCCTAAAAGATAAGCACGCCGCTACCGCGCAGTTCGTCACAATCGAGTCCGGTCCGCGCCGCGCGCTCAGGCAGAAGAGCTTCACTCTCGAATATCTCGGCCAGGCCTCTCGCGAGTTCACCTCGAAGGACATCGTCGCCAATCGATTCGAAATCGTGCTTCGTGATCTCGCCGCGAGCGACGCAGATGAGATCATCCGTGAATTGCCGAGCGTCTCGAACGATGGCGTGCCGAATTATTTTGACGACCAGCGGTTCGGCTCCGTGAGCGAGTCGGGCGATTTCGTGGCGCGGCCCTGGTGCTTGGGTGATTACGAGCGAGCGCTCTGGCTGGCAATTGCCGAGGCCAACGAACATGACCGCGGCGATGTGCGCGACGAAAAGCGAGCATTTCGCGACCATTGGAAAGACTGGCCAGCGTGTCGCCGCGCCGCCGTAAGAGCAGTGAGTCGAGCGGTGTTCGAACGACTCTGCCGGCAGCCGACCGATTTCCGCGGAGCCTTCGTCCGCATTCCGCAGCCCGATCGGCGGATGTATCTGGCCGCCTTCCAAAGTGCGATCTGGAACCGTGTTCTGGCCGCAACGATCCGCGCGTCTGTCGATGCCGTCAACCTGTTCGACGTCGAAATCGGCCGCGAACAGTTGCCGTTTTATCGAACCCTACGGCCAGCGGCAGTCGAAGGCCTTTCCCAACCGTTGCCGCTGCCGTCGGCCCGCGAACGCCACGAACTCGGGCCGCTTACCGATCTCTACGAGCGGGTGGCGGCGGAGTTCGGTCTGGAAGGCCGCACGCTACGTGTGAAGTTCCCCCGCGACAGTTTCTTTTCACGCGGCAGTCGGGCGGCCGTTTTTCGTCCTGGCTCTCTCTCCACGTCAACCGGCCCCGATGAACTGGCCGCTTCAACCGAAGGGGCGAGGAACAAACTGACGCTTTGCTTCGAGTTACCTGCCGGCTCGTACGCCACGGTCCTGATCAAACGACTCACCGAAGCGCCTCGACTTCCGCACACCGGGGCGAGTTAGTAAGATACCGGGCCCGCGCGAAATCGACGTGCGGCGGACAAATTCGATTGGTTCACGCGACTGCAGTTAGAGCCCACGCCATGAAACTCACGAAAAAACAGAAGCGCAAATACCGTCGGCGTGCCCGGCTCCGGCAGGCGCTGCGTCAGGCCCGCAAAAAGAGCTGACAGCTACGGCTTTACCAGAGCCAGGTTCGCCGAGCGCTCCGTCACGCGCCCGCGGCTGAGTCGCCCGCAGCATCCGGCAGCTCGATAAGCCGTTTGCCCCGGTGTTCGGGGCGGCGCTTGCCGTTGACGGTTGCCGGACAGCTCGTCAGCGGATCGGCCGCGCCCCGCAACGGATCGCCCGGCCGGACCTTCGAGAGCCGCTCGCGCCCGCGTCGGACGTATTCCGCACTGATCTCGAAACCGAGGAAGCGTCGATCCAGTTTCTTGGCAACGACCAGCGTCGTCGCGCTGCCTGCAAAGGGATCGACGACCAGCTCGCCCTCGTGCGAACAAGTGCGAATGATGCGGGCCAGAAGCTGTTCGGGCATCTGGCAACCGTGAAAGCCAGCCCGCTCTTTGAACGTGCCCGCCACGCGCGGGAAGTACCAGGTGTCCTCGCTGGCCGTGAAACAATCGGTGAGATCCTGCGGCCGCAGAATCCACGTATCGTCGGGAAGGCGGCCGCGCGGGTTGGCGCGGCGATCGGCATACACCAGCTGCCGCGCCGAGGGGACGCGACTTAGCGGATCGTCCTCTCGAAACGTGAAGTTCGCTGGGTCCTTGACGAAGTAGAACAAATGAGCGTGTGACCGGCTGAACTTGTGCGTGCAGTTGACGCCGAAGGTGTAGTACCAGATCACCCAACTGCGGCAATGAAATCCCAGGTCATGGGATAACAGCTTAAGCTCGGCCGCCCGCTCGTCGCCGATCGCCAGCCAGAACGTTCCGGACCGTTTCAGCCCGCGGTAGATAGCTTCGATCCATTGCCGACACCACGCAAGATAATCGTCGCGATTCTGGCGATCGTCGTAGGTGTCGTACTCGTAGCCGATGTTGAACGGAGGATCCGCGAAAACAAGGTCGATGCTGCCGGCGGGGAGGGAATTTAACCCCTTGATGCAGTCTTGATGCCGCACTCCTTGCTCGCTCGCTTCGGCCTTCCGCGACCGCGCCACGCTTTTGCTCCGTCTGAAAGTCGATTGGGCTTTATTGTCGTTTTGTGATTCTACCGCGTGCGTTTCTAGCACGGCAGCGAAGGACGCAGTGCCGTTGGCCCACAATGCCAAAAACTTCCGACGCCGGGTCGCGACTGCTAGGATTGATTTGTCGCGTCCCGTGACTTGTCGGCCGCATCGTGGCCGGTGCGCGCGTCTCGAAGGGCCGATGCGATGCACGCCTTGCTGCGACGAAGAAATCCGATCTTCTCCGCATTTCTGGCCTGCATTTTCTGTTTGGGGGGCCGGGATCTTGGATGGCCACAGGACGAAACGCCTGCGAAGCGCGGCTCCGCAACGCATCGGCGCGTCGCCAATCCCTTTCCGCATCGCATGGCGGTGCCGGCCGACTTGTTTGACGGCGGGCATGGTTGGCTCAACGTCTCGGGGCCGATCGAGTTCAAGGATCTGCGCGGCAAGATCGTGCTCATCGACTTCTGGACCTATTGCTGCATCAACTGCATGCACGTTTTGCCCGACTTGAAATACCTCGAGCACAAATATCCTCGCGAGTTGGTCGTCATCGGCGTGCACTCGGCAAAGTTCGCGAATGAAAAGGATTCGGAGAATATCCGCCGGGCCATCGTCCGCTACGACATCGAACATCCCGTGCTGAACGATTCCGACCTGGCTGTTTGGACGCGGACGGGCGTGAACTCCTGGCCGACGTTGGCACTGATCGACCCGGAAGGCAAGTTCGTCAAGGCCTTTTCGGGGGAGGGTCACCGGGCCGCGATCGATGCCGATATCGCCAAACTCGTCGCTTACCACGAAGGGAATGGCACACTCGATCGCGCCCCGCTGTCGCTCGGGCTCGAGAGACACAAGCTGGCGGCGACGCCGCTCCGCTTTCCCGGCAAAGTGCTCGCGGATGAGGCGAGCGGCCGGCTC
>DASPSM010000344.1:0-11200 GCA_035623955.1 Planctomycetaceae bacterium | reverse complement strand
GATGGGCCGACTGGCGTGGCAAAAGGGATTTGACTTGCTGATCGACGCCTTCTTTCAGGCGGCGGATGGTCAGCCGGGCTGGTCGCTGTGCATCATGGGAGAGGGCCCCGAACGGCGACGCCTTGAAGAGCAAATCCACGCGCGGGGACTGGATAGTCGCGTGCGACTGTGTGGCTGGGTCTCCGATCCGACTGCGGTCTTGCGAAACTCCGACGCGTTCGTCCTCTCGTCTCGGTTTGAGGGATTTCCCAACGCACTCTTGGAGGCGATGGCGTTCGGACTGGCAGTGATCAGCACGGATTGCCCCTCCGGTCCCTCCGAGATTGTCCGCCACGAGATCGACGGCCTGCTTGTGCCTCCGAGAGACGTCGCTGCACTGGCCGCAGCGATTCGCCGCGTGCTGTCAGACTCCGAATTGCGAACGCGACTGGGAAAAGAGGCGGTTCAAGTGGTCGAACGATTCAGCAGCGACCGCTACTACGCGCGCTGGGAGGCGGTGCTTCGCAAAGAGCCGCCGGAGACGGTCGTCTGACGCTTCAGAAATCGCGGCGTTCGATGTAAATGCAGGTGATTGTCAGCACGACCGCCAGGAAAATCACGTTGCTGATGATTGGCGGCCAGATATTGATCGGCGGCCGTTCGTCGGCATTGAGCTCTTCCCGAGGCGAGCGAGTCGGCTCAAACAGTTCGATCGGGTCGCCCACCACGAGATTGGTCACGACCTGATTCAGCTCGCCCGGCTTGGGGAAGATCGTGTAAAGCGGCATGACGACGTAGCGGTAGAGAATCTGCAACGTGTCCAAGGGCGACTGGTACGAATTTCCGCGCTCGAACGGATCGAGTCGATAAGCGATCACTCGGCCAAATCCGTCCGCGGCTAGCAACCGATTCTCGGGCGAGAAGGCGATTGCCGTGATATCCCCCTGGCTGCCGAGCCGCGCGGAAAACGGCTTCCGCTCTTCGACGTCGTAGAGCCAGACGTGACCGTCGTCGAAGAGCACGGCCAAGCGCCGGCCGTCGGGCGAACTGGCAACCCTCCGGGGCTTGGCCCGGGCGCGGGGCGAAAGGTCAGCTTCCTCGGTGAGAGACGACGCGTCGAAGATTCGCACATGTCCGTCGCCCGTAGCCAGCGCAAGTCGACCGGCGACGAAGTCGAGAATGCCCCCCTTTTCCGTATCGACCTCGACGTCGCGCGTGACGGCGTAGCGTCCCTCGGAATCGGGTGCCAGCACGCTCAGGTTGCCGTGCGAAAAGATCGCCAGCCGCCCGTCTTCGTGATTCATGGCGGCCGCGAACGGCCGGCGCCACTTTTGGTCGGGGGTCGGACCGATTTTCTCGAACTTCCCGGTGTCCTGCGGCGAGATATCGACGCCGAACACTTTGAACGGCCGGTGTTCGTGCCTGGCGTCTCCCTCGAAACGAAAGATGCCCGTCAGGCTGACGACGATGATGTGCCCCTTGGGATCGATCAGGAGGGCCTGCGGATTGCTTGGGGTGACGGCATTTTCCATGCGGCGCCACTCCTGGTTCCGCTCCCCGATCAAGAGCTTCCCCGAGCCGCCGAACAGCTCGAAGCGTGTGCGCGGCGATTCGATGGCCACGATGCGGTTATGAGTCGGGTCGTAGATCGGACCAATTAGCGTCGGCCGAAAGAAGAACTGAGCGCCTCCCCCTTCGTCCCGTCCGCGGAAGACCTCTTCCCACGCCTGATGGTCGGTCGCCCACTCGAATGTTTGCCCGGAACGGTTGACCGACAGCAGCTTTTCGCCCGCTGGGATGATCCCCGACAGCCGGATTGGGTCGAGAAACGTGGTCTCGGCCACGGTTTTGGCTGTGCCGACCGTGAAGCAAACGCCCCAGAACAAGGCCGTGCAGCAAACGCAAACGATGGCGTTGCGCCAGATAACCCCTGTGAGTGCGGAGACCGAGTAATAAATCACGAACAGGAACAAGAACACCGGGATGCACAACAAGAGCTTGCCGCTCCAGATGTCGAACCGCAGTCCGGCAATCAGCCACATCCCGCCAATCAAATAAATCGAGTTGAGCAGGATGAACGTCGATGCGCCAAAAAACTTCGTCAAGAACAACAGCGAGCGCGACACCGGCTTGCTGAGCAGCAGATCGATGGCCCCGGGCTCGAACGTTTGGGGCACCGTCGGTGCCGTCACCAGGATGGCGATCAGCACGCCCAGAATCCCGGCCAAAAACGTCATCAGCACCGCCAGGGCGTAATTCACCAACAGAGTCAGCTGCCTGGGCTCGAAAGGCAGCGGCGCGCCGAGGCGGTATCCGAACCACTCCGCATACAAGTTTCGGCCGGGGGCCGGCACCACAAAGTCGGGAAAGGCCGCGTCGATCAGCAGTCGGTTGAAGCGGCGTTGCTCGTCGTTCGAGAGGTTGTCCCGACCTTTCTCCACCAGGCGCCGCCCCTCTCCGGTCAGACTGTTGGCCGGCCACAATTTCGGGTCGTACAGCTCCTTGTCGATCATCCCGTTGAATTCGGAGCGCACGTCCCGAAGCACTTCGAGCTGCTCGTTGATGTTCGTGGGGCTCACGACGTGCAGGCGGTGCCGCAACGACTCCGGGAATCGCGACCAAATCTTGCGCGCGGCCGAGGGGGTCTTCGCTGTCTCCTGCGAGGCCAGGAACTGCAAGAACTCGGGCCCGTTGCGAAATTCGTTGCGCTGAAACCGGTAGGCGGTCTCTTCGCGAAGCGCAAACGGAGCCAGTCCGACAAACAAAATCAACGTGATCAGGCCGCTGACCAGCCAGAGGATCCGCGAGGCAAACGCTTCGCGGAAGGCATCCTTGAAGACGGCAACGTAGGGTCTCATGAACTCGAAGCGACCCCTTCCTTGCCGTCGTCTTTGCCGTCGTTGAGCACCAGATCGAGAAACGCCTGCTCGAGCGTCAGCTGACGGCGACTGACACCGGCGATGCTGATGCCCCCCGCCCTCAACAGGTCGATCCAATGGTCCAGAGCCGGTTGATCGGGGGCTTCCACGGTGATCCGCAGGTGTTCCGGATCGACCGTTTGCGCGGCCAACACGGTGCGGCCATTGAGCAGGCGCCGGACGCTCGACTCGTCGGCCCGCAGGGTCAGGACCGCTTCGGGAGACGTGTGCCGCCGAAGTGCGTCGACGGTGTCCATCCGCCGGAGCTTCCCGCGTCCCAGGATGGCGACGCGATCGCAGACGAGCTCGACCTCCTGCAGCAGGTGACTGTTGAGAAAGATCGTCTTCCCTTCGCTCTTTAACCGGGCCAGCACTTCGCGGATCTCGGCCCGGCCGATCGGATCGACGCCGTCGGTGGGCTCGTCCAGAATCAACAAGTCGGGATCATGCAGCATGGCCTGAGCCAGTCCGAGCCGCTGTGACATCCCTTTCGAGTATTTCCGCACGAGTGTCTTGCCCCAGCGCCCGAGCCCGACCGTTTCGAGCAGCTTTGGCCGCAGGCGACGAATCTCGCGCAACGGCACGTTGCTCAAGCCGCCGTAGTACTCGAGCGCCGTGTTGCCGGTGAGGTGGTGGGGAATGCGATGATGCTCGGGAAGGTAGCCGATCTTGCGCCGCGTCAGCCGATGACCGGCCGGCCGGCCCAGCATCTCGGCCTCGCCGGACGATTTGTGCACCAGGCCGAGCAGGATTTTGATGAGCGTGGTCTTGCCGGCGCCGTTGGGCCCCAGCAGTCCAAAGATTTCGCCTCGATTCACGCTCAGGCTGACGCCCGACAGAGCCTGGACGCGGCGTCGGCCGAACCAGCCGTCTCGGTAAGTTTTTGACAGGTCGCGCGTCTGGATGGCAAGTGAGTCGAGCATGCGGATCTCGAAGATTGGCTCCTGATTCGGTTCCATTATGATAGTCGGCGGCTCACCGCGGACAAATTCCCGCGCGGACAATTCGACGGTTAATGTCTGCCGAAACGGTTTACAGCCGGGGCTCCCGGACCGTGGCAGTTGGCCGCGCCAATGACTTGAGAGGACGCCCGGTATGCAGCGGCGATCACTGGCGGCAAGCTTTCGCGACGCGTTCAAAGGGATCGGTCACGCGTTCCTGACGCAGCGCAACGCGAAAATTCAGCTCACGGTCGGCGCGGTGGTGCTCATTGTGGCTGCCGCCTTGCGAGTCTCGCTGGGCGAACTGGCCCTGCTCTTGCTCACGTCGGCCGGGGTGCTGGCGGCTGAAATTGCCAACACCGCCGTTGAGACGCTGGTCGACGCCTTTTGCCCGAGCCCCAGCGAATCGGCCCGCATTGCCAAGGACGCCGCCGCCGGAGCCGTGCTCATGCTGGCGATCGGCTCGGTCGCTGTCGGTGTGTGCATCCTCGGCCCGCCGCTGTGGCGACTCCTTGTGTGACCGAGTCGGATAGGCAAGGCGCGACCGCCGGCATTCCGGTGGCCTACGTCGGCAAGTCGACCTTGATCCGCAGCTCACGGAGTTGCTTCGCGTCGACCGGCGATGGGGCTCCGCTCAAGAGGTCGGCGGCCTTTTGCGTCTTGGGGAAGGCGATCACTTCGCGGATGTTTTCGTTCCCGCTGAGCATCATTACCCAGCGGTCGAGCCCCAGCGCGATCCCCGCGTGCGGCGGGGCCCCGTAGCGCAGCGCCTCGAGCAAGAATCCGAAGCGGACTTCGGCTTCTTCCGCGGAAATCCCGAGCAGGTCGAAGACTTTTTGTTGCGTGGCCGCGTCGTGGATACGGACGCTGCCGCTGGCCGCTTCGTTTCCGTTGACGACGAGGTCATACGACTGGGCCCGCACCCGGCCTGGGTCCGATTCGAGGTACGGCACGTCTTCTTTCAACGGGTAGCAGAACGGATGATGTTCGGCGTCCCAGCGTTTTTCCTCCTCATTGTAGGTCACGAGGGGAAAGTCGAGGACCCACGCGGCTTGCACGTGGCTCGGGTCGAACAATCCGAGCTCCTTGCCCAACCGCGAACGCAGTGCCGCCAGCGCCGCCGACGTCACCGACTTCTTGGCGTCGGCCACGAGAAACAACAAGTCGCCCGGCTCCCCTTGGAAGCGGCGGATCATCTCGCGCTGCTCTTCATCCGAGAAGAACTTGGCGATCGGCGAATCGAGCGCCCCCTCTTTGACGCGGAAGAAAGCCAGCCCCTTCGCACCGTACTGACCGACAAATGCCGTCAGCTCGTCGATCGTCTTGCGACTATATTTCTCCGCGGCACCTTTGGCGTTGAGACCGCGCACCCGGCCAGCACGAGTTTCGACGGCCGCTTTGAACGCATTGAACCCGCACTTTGCCGCCAGGTCGCTGATGTCGACCAGCTCCATACCATAGCGCATGTCGGGCTTGTCGCTGCCGTAGCGCTCCATCACGTCGTGATAGGAATAGCGCGGCAAGGGGAGCTTGATCTTCTGCCCCGTCACATTCTCCACGACATAGGCGATCAACCCGTCGATGACATTGAGAATGTCTTCGCGCTCGACGAACGCCATCTCCACGTCGATCTGGGTGAACTCGGGCTGTCGGTCGGCCCGCAGGTCTTCGTCGCGAAAGCAACGGGCGATCTGCATGTAGCGGTCGTAGCCGGCCACCATCAAGATCTGCTTGTAGATCTGCGGCGACTGTGGGAGGGCGTAAAAGCTCCCCGGAAATACGCGGCTGGGGACGAGATAGTCGCGGGCGCCCTCCGGCGTGCTCTTGCCGAGCATGGGCGTTTCGATTTCGAGAAAGCCCTGGCTGTCGAAATACTGCCGAGTGAGCAGCGTGATCCGGTGCCGCAGGATCAGCGCCTCTTGCAGGCTCGGACGGCGGAGGTCGATGAAGCGATAGCGCAGTCGCAGCTCCTCGGCCGGCAGCTCCGTCGAGCTGGGTTCGAACGGCGGCGTCTTGCTCTTGTTGAGGATTTCGAGGGTCTTGGCCCGCAGATCGATCTCGCCCGTGGCGAGCTTCGGATTGATCATGTCCTTGGGACGAGCCTCGACTTTTCCCGTCACGCGGATGACGTATTCGCTCCGCAGGCCGCGGGAGGCGGCATGCATCTCGGCTGATTCGTCGGGGTTAAAGACGATCTGGGTCTTGCCGTAGCGGTCGCGCAGGTCGATGAACACCAGCTTGCCGTGGTCGCGGTAGCCTTCGACCCAGCCGCACAAGGTGGCCGTTTCGCCGACATTCGCCAGACGCAGCTCGCCGCAAGTCTTTGTACGCAGCACCGGACAATCCTCAACCGCACCGATCTCGTGTTTGAACGGCGTCCCGTCGCGGAACGGTAGCCCTGGCCCTCGCAGTCGCCGGGATTATAGGAGCGGCTGGAAAGCCCCACAATCCGCGTTAAAAGTCCCCCTCAAGGGCGAGACATTTCGGGGCTCGGAAGTTCGCGCCGAAGGCGGGCTCGACTGAGAAACATCTTGGCGCGAATCCGCTTTCGCGGCAGAATTCGCCGCGATTTCCGCGTCATTCTCGGCCGGCGAGGGAGGGACCCATGAAGACGATCGAACCGCGAGACGACGCCCAGCGGCAGGTCGAGCGCCACAGGCGAGGCCGCACCGACGGCTCCTCACCCCGCGATCGAATCGTCATTACTGCGACGGTGGCGGGCGTCATTGCGTTCGTGTTGATTGGCATTCCCTTCCTCAAGCGGGACCTGCCCAACGAGGGCCGCCCCGTGGCGGCGGCCGGCGACCTCAACGCCGACCCCGATCGGGACGCGGTGCGCGAGTGGCTGCATGCGAACTACGCCGATCCGCATCCTCGCGAGATCCGCTGGTGGCCCGCTCGCACGCTGGACGATCTTCATCGCAAGCAGCTCCTGGCCGCCAAGGACGCGGCCGAGGATTCGGGCGACGACGATCCGGAACTGCGCGACTATGCCGAGCAGCTCGAACGCAACGGTCCCGATCGCGTCTGCCGGCTCAAGTTCTACACGAAGAACGAAGTTGGCGCTCTGATTCGACACGACGAGCTGTTCACTCTGCGCGGCGGCCGCGTGCGGCTCGTGCCGGGCGATACGACCGTTGCGGATGCGATGCGAAAGTACTTCCCAGAAGACGGCGGCCAACCGTGAATGGCCGGTGCGTTTCGCGTTTTGGGAACGTCGAGCCCTCCCGCCTAGAACGCCTTACCGAGCAACTTTCGCTTCTCGCGGAGGAATTTCATGTGGTGCTCGAGGTGCTCGCTGTAAGTGACGAGCAAGTGCTCGAGCGAAACCTCGCCACGTTCGTTGTGGTGGCCGGTTCGCTTAAAGGCCGCGTCCGGTAGCCGCCGCAAGAGTTCCGCTGTGATTCGCCGATTGAGCCGGAAAACTTCACACGCGTCTTGGGCAGGGACGGCGTCGTAGGCCAGGGTTTTCGCAAAGGCCGTTTCGTTGTAGCCGATGAGCGTGGGGTGGTCCTCGGCCGCGACCCGCTTCATGCGGTCGGAAGCGATCAGGTCGCTATCCATCATGTGCAGCACGATCTGCTGGATGCTCCAGGTGCCCGGCACGGGAAAGGCCAACAAGTCCGTTCGATCGAGGCCTTGAATCGACTTCCCCAACACGTCCGCCCCCGCCGCATAGCGTTCGATCAGCTCGCGATTCACGGATCGTCTCCCGGTACGGTTTTAATTGGCCGATTCAGCGACATATTTGTGATACGCGCCGGCCACGTCGCCCGCTTTGGTGTCGCCGTCGTGGATATAGATTGCGTAGCGCAGACGCAGGTTCGCGCCGGGAGCGAGTTGGACGGGTTTGGAGGGCATTTTGCCTTCGGTGTACTCGCTCTCGCCAAAGGGACTGATCGAGAAGAGTCCGTAACTCCGCACGTGATAGCGCGACGGTCGGAAATTGTGCGGATTGTCGAAGATGGCGACGCCGACCAGTTTGTCCTCGACTGGCCCGTAGTAGTCGACCCAGTCGAAGGTCCTGCCCCAACATTCCTTCTCGCCGTGGTGACCGTCGGAGCTGACGATCTTGCCCGCCGAACCGCGCATGGAATTCACCATCCGGAAGCCGAACAGCCCTTCCTTCGTGTCGCCGAACGTCACCGGCTCCTTGCCGGCGGTCAACGTCGCGTCGTAAGCGATCAGGCGATTGGCATAGATGCTGATCGTGGTGGTCTCGATCAACAGCGGCTGTTGGTCGCCATCGAGCCAGTGGTTGACGACCTTGAACCGGGCCGGATTCCCCGTCGACACGATGGGCTCGACCGACACGTTTTCAATGGTGCCCCGCTCCGCCCAGAACGCCATGCCGTTGACCTGATCAACGGCAAACCACAGTCCCCGGTGATGCGGATGGTCCTGCCTCGGCCGATCCTTGAGATTGAAGAGGGGCCGCGTAATGATTTGCCCCTCGCGGTCGCGAATGGGCCAGAAGTACGGTTTTTTCTGCGATTTGGCGAAGTGATAGGTGGTGAACGGTTGGCCGCCGATAGTGACATCCAGGACATCTGGCGCGGGCGACAGTCGGACTCCATCTTCCGCACCGACGACGGCTCTGCTCGTTAGCACCGGCACAAGGGCAACCAGCAACGCAACGATCGGAGAGAGGGAACGCACGCCAGGCCTCCTCAGGTGGGATTTTCGAGGGGAGCGAGAAGCTCTGCTGAGAGGCTCAAGGGAGCCCCTTCCAGGTGACGGCTAGAAAAATCGGGGACACTTCGCGGGGCGTCCGCCGACGCTTCATTGTGCAAGTCCGCGTCCTTGCAGTCGAGTCAAAACGTCGCTAAAAGCGCTCGGGACCTTGGCTCATCGAGGAAAATCGGCGTGCGCCGTCTGAAACCGTATCCCGCGGCGGAGTGTGTTCCGCGCCCCCGTTCGGCACACCCCGGTCACGATTGGGAACTGGCGATTCATGGCGATCTGACCGACAAGCAATCGGATCTCGTCAGCCGTTTGCTCGAAGTGCCGCGAAAGAGCCGGGGGACGATTTTTTTCGACTCATGCGGCGGCAGCGCGTACGTCGGCCTGGCGTTGGCGAGTCTGATTCGGCTCCGCGGCTTGCAGGCCGACGGCGTCGTCGCGGGCGAATGTTCCTCGGCCGCATTGATGCCCTTTGCCGCCTGCAGCCAGCGGTTCGTCACGATGCAGTCGACCCTCCTGTTTCATCCCATCCGCTGGCAAAGCGAAGAGAACGTGCGCTTGGAGGAGGCCTCGGAATGGGCCCGGCACTTCAAGCAGCTGGAGGCCGAGCTGGATCAGCTGTTGGCCCGGATGTTCAACTGTCCCCTGGAAGTCCTCACCCGCTGGACGCGGCCCGGTCGCTTTGTCAGCGGCGCGGAAATGATCGAAGCCGGCCTCGCGCGGCCCATCGATCTGTTTGCCGGCGACGTCTGGCAGCAGATCGCCCGTCTCGATTAACACCCGCTAGTTGATAAACGTCGGCTACCTGATACGGTTACACTGAGAGGATGCACCGCGCTCTGCGGACGGGCCGCCATGGCCGCCGGCCGACCGAAGATCGCGAGCCGAGGAAACCCGCCCGTGCCGCGTCGCGACGATATCCACAAGATTCTGATCATCGGATCCGGGCCGATCGTCATCGGTCAGGCCTGCGAGTTCGATTATTCCGGCACGCAGGCCTGCAAGGCGCTGCGCGATGACGGTTACGAGGTCGTGCTGGTCAACTCGAATCCCGCGACCATCATGACCGACCCCGAGATGGCCGACCGCACGTACGTCGAGCCGATCACCTGGCAATACGTGCAGAAGATCATCGAGGAAGAGCGCCCCGACGCCTTATTGCCGACGCTCGGGGGGCAGACGGGCCTCAATGTCGCGATGGACCTGGCCTCGCGCGGCGTGCTGCAGCAGTTGGGAGTCGAGCTGATCGGCGCGAAAGAGCACGTGATTGCCAAGGCCGAGCAGCGCGAATCGTTCAAAAAAGCCATGCAGTCGATCGGCCTGGACGTCCCGAAAAGCCGCATCGTGCACACGATCGACGAGGCGCGAGAGGCGCTCCGCGAGATCGGCCTGCCGATGATCATCCGCGCCAGCTTCACGCTGGGGGGCACGGGCGGCGGAATCGCCTACAACCGGGAAGAGTTCGAGTCCAAGGTGCGGCACGGCTTGATGATGTCGCCCGTGCACGAGGTTTTGCTCGAAGAGTCGATCATCGGCTGGAAAGAGTACGAGATGGAGGTGATGCGCGACGTGGCCGACAACGTCGTGATCATCTGCTCGATCGAAAACTTCGATCCGATGGGCGTGCATACGGGCGATTCGATCACCGTCGCCCCCGCCCAGACGCTCACCGACAAGGAATACCAGCGGATGCGCGACGCCACGATCGCCTGCATGCGCGAGATCGGCGTCGAGACAGGCGGCTCGAATGTGCAGTTCGCCATCCATCCGAAGACCGGGAGGATGGTGATCATCGAAATGAATCCCCGGGTCAGCCGCTCGAGCGCGCTCGCGTCGAAGGCGACAGGCTTCCCGATCGCCAAGATTGCTGCCAAGCTGGCGGTCGGCTACCGGCTCGACGAGATCCAAAACGACATCACCCGCGAGACGCTGGCCTGTTTCGAGCCGACGATCGACTACGTCGTCACGAAAATCCCTCGCTGGACCTTCGAGAAATTCGTCGACGCCGACCCGACGCTCACCGTGCAGATGAAATCGGTGGGCGAGACCATGGCGATTGGCCGCACGTTCAAGGAATCGCTGCAAAAGGCGCTGCGCGGGCTTGAGATCGGACACTTCGGACTGGGCGGCGGCAAGAAGGATCGCTGGGGCACGCCCAAGCAACCCGACGACGCCGAGATCCGCCGCAAACTGGCGGTCCCCAACGACGAGCGGGTCTTTTTCATCCGCTATGCGATCAAAGCCGGTATTCCGCTGGAGGAAATTCACCAGCTCACGGACATCGATCCCTGGTTCCTGCGGAACATCCGGGACCTGGTGGCGGTCGAGGAGGAGATCCGCACCGTGCACCGCCTGGAGGACGCTTCGCCCGAATTGGTCCGCAAAGCGAAGCGGAACGGATTCTCGGACAGGCAACTAGCCTGGTGGTGGAGCTCCACCGAAACCGAAGTGCGGGCCGCCCGCAAAGGGCTGGGAATCGAGGCGACGTTCAAACAAGTCGATACCTGCGCAGCTGAGTTCGCGGCTTACACGCCCTACTATTATTCGACGTACGAGGACGAGGACGAAACGCCCGGCAAAGCCGAAGGCTGTCGGCGAATCATGATTCTGGGGGGCGGCCCCAACCGCATCGGCCAGGGGATCGAGTTCGACTACTGCTGCTGCCACGCCTCCTTCGCG
>DASPSM010000343.1:0-2529 GCA_035623955.1 Planctomycetaceae bacterium | reverse complement strand
AAACGGCGCATTCGACCTGCCGAATCGTCGCCGCAGCCGGGGGAAAAAGTAGTCAACCGCATATGCGACGGCCGCGATGCCAACAAGGCCCGCTGTTAATTCGGCGCAAATCGCCAGAAAACGCCGGCGAGGTACTGGAGTTGTGTCTTGCGCCATCTGGATTCCCTCAGTAAGTGCTCAATTTCAGATCAGCCATCTTGAGCCGGCTGTCGTCGCAATTCGATCCCGAAGGTTTTCGTTGCCGGCTCATTGGTCACATTCACTTTGACACCGGCCCATCCCGTTCATCCCGACACCTGGCGTCACTTGCCGGGAAGCCAGGCCATGCCGTCGGGTCCGGGGCCGGTGGAAAAGCGGGCGATCTCCTTGAGCGACTTGAGGTCGATCACCACAATCACGCTCTCGCCGGTCGAGGCGACGAAGGCGCGCGAGCCGTCGGGCGGGATCAGGATGCCGCTGGCGCCCCGGCCGACCTTCACTCGCGCCTTGACCCCCTGCGAGGCGACGTCGATGATGATCACCTCGCCGCCGAAGATGTCGGAGACGAGGGCAAGGGAACCGTCGGGGGTGAACTTCAGGCGGTTGAGCGCCCGGGCGCCAGCGTCGATAGTCTTGACAACATTCTTACTGCCGAGGTCCACGACGGAGATCTTGCCGTCGGCCATGTGACCGGTCCAAAGCTGCTTGCCGTCGGGGGACACATCGAAGCCTTCCGGGCCGCGACCGACCTTGACGAGCGTCTGCTTCCAGCCCGCGCCACCCGGTCCACGGCCTTGTGGAGGTCCGCCCCGGCCACCGGGACCCGGAGGTGGGCCACCGAAGCCGCCCGGAGGAGGGCCGCCGAAGCCGCCACGACGCGCGGGTTCGATAATGCTGATCGTGTCGGAGCTGACATTCGAGGTGTAGATCGTCTTCGCGTCCTTGCTGACGAGGATCATGTGCGTGCGCTGTTCGCCCGTGCCGAGGACCCAGTCGACCTTGTTCTTGGCAGGGTCGTAGCGGCCAATGGCGTTGTTACCCTCGACGGTGAAGTAAAACTTGCCGTCCGCGAACCAGAGCCCGTGTGGTCGGCTCAGCGGGTTGAGGTCGACGCGCGCCACTTCCGTCCTGCCGGCGATGTCGATGACCGAGAGCGAGTTGCCCGTCTGCGGGTCGCCGGAGTAGTTGCTGGCGACCGCCAGCGTTCCGTCGGCAGAGACCGCCAGCTCGTGCGGGTCGCGGGCGGTGGTCGCGACGATGCCCAGCACCTTGCCATTGGTGGGGTCGACGATCGCCATCGTCTTGTCGCCCTTGTGCAGGACCAGAAGCGCGGGCGCGTTCCTCTCCTGCCCACGGACCCGCGCCGTGATGAGCATCGTGAGCAAGGCGAGTCCGGTCGTGATCCTCATCATTTCTATCTCCTCCGCGAATGAATGATAGTGACATTTCGGACGCGAGTATTTCCTCGGACGCGCTTTCCGCTGTCCTATTACTCCATAATTGCGCCGGCGACATCAGCCGTGAGCCGATCCCAGTCCTCGATTCGACAAGTGCGTTGATTTCCGGGGGCACGTGCAGCCTGAGCTTGTAAGTCCGAACGCCGTCAAGTTCTTTGTCGTGATCCCGCAGACCGGCCGAGGAAATCCATATTCCGGGCCTGCTGGCGAGAACTTTGATCCATCGACAGGCTTGCTCGCTCGGAACGTTGAACTCTTTCCCGTCCAAGGAAATCGTCAGTCTCTTAAGGCCCACGCGGATGCGACTTTGTTGTGTAGGGCCATAGCAAGCATTGTCCCGCGTCGCGCGAGGCCACCCGAACCGCTTCTGCTGTGCGGTCACCCACAGTTGTTCAATCGCGTTTAGGGACTGATTACCGGACTGCTCGCGCCGCATTAAGGCTTCATACTCATACAGCGTCCGTAGATAGTCGCTACTTTGGTTAGCGGCCGTCATCTGCTCCGCGGGCGATTGCGCCTTGGTCGGGCTGTCGGCGCCAACCGACTGATCTGCATCCATCATGGGGCTTACTTCCCTTTCAGCCGCCGTCCGGACGGAAGACAATCCGATGGACGGTCTTCGGAACGGCAAAGATGGTCCTCGCGCGTGCAGGCATTCTCCTCGCCCTCAATCGATTCGGAGTTTACCGGTGTTAGTTGCCTAAGGTGCCCTCGTCCGCGCAAAGAACAACAAAGGGCGCATTCGACTTTCGGAGCCGTCACCGCAGTGAGGAAAATAAGAGGCAACTCCGAGTACGGCCGCTGCGATGCCAACAAAGGTCGCCGTGGCTTTGGCGCAAAGAGCCAGGAAACGGCGGCGAGCTATCGGGGGTGTCTCTTGTGCCAGGTGAGTTCCCTCAATGAGTGGTCAAGTGCCCGCTCGGCCATCTTCAGCTTGTCTGCCGTCGCGAGGGTTATCGATGAGTGCTCCTTGCAGCGCGATCCTGATCTCGTTTTTTCATGCCTTGCGATTTCAGTCCTCATTGATCGAATTGATCTCAGGAAGCACCACACCTGCAAACAGGCCATCGGCATCCTCGGAAATCTGGTGCAG
>DASPSM010000309.1:0-5963 GCA_035623955.1 Planctomycetaceae bacterium | reverse complement strand
ATGCACCGGACCCTGCGCGGCATGGGAGAAAATGATCCCAACCTCGCGGGCATGGGAACGACCTGGACATCGGCTTATCTCATTGGTTGGGACGCCGTGATCGTCCAGATCGGGGATTCGCGCGCCTATCTCTGGCGGCGGGGGGAGCTACGACAAATTACTCGCGACCAGACGCTGGCCCAGGTGCTGATCGACCGCGGTATTCCGCCCGAACAAGCCGAGCACGCGCGGAATATTTTGACCAATGCACTCGGTGGTCAAAACGAATTCGTCTTTCCCGCGATCATCCACCGTGTGCTCGAGCCCGGCGACCGGCTGCTCTTGTGCACAGACGGACTGACCAGCGAAGCTTCCGATCCGGAAATTGCCGAAGTCCTTGCCCGCCCATCGCTACCCCAAGCCATATGCGACTCGCTCATCGAACTTGCGTTGGATCACGGTGGTCACGACAACGTGACAATCGTGTTGGCCGAAGTCAGCCGACATTCGCCGGCAGACACAGATCCCACCTCGTGATGCGACAAAAGAAGTCCGCTCGGCGGGCATTGACGAGTGCGCAGTCGGCTCCGTTCCGTCTCGGTTCACCACGCCTTCATGAACCAGAAGATCATCCCGAGGTCGGCCACGCGCTCTTTGGTCAACGGGGCTTTGCCCAAAAACGGGGACTGACCCTCTACCGGAAGGGCAAACCAGCTTTCCAGCCACAACGAGTCAGGGGTCTGTCCCCTTTTTTGGGCAAAGCCCGTCAACGGTATTGGCAGACCAGCCAGGAAATACCAGTCGTTGCCCAAATGAGTGCGGATGCCGGGGGTGAGCGCCAGACTGGTTTCGGCGCTTTGAGAGGCAATCGCACCTCTTCGAGTTTGATTTGCGGAGCGAACGTAGGGACCATGCCGGGCTTTCGCGTCCGATGGAAATGAAAGCAGCCAGCGGTCCGGGTCGACGGCTGGCCGCTGCGTGGCGACAGATCGTTGGTCCTACTGTTGGAAGTCCTTCGCGCGGCGAAGCGTCTGGCAAATCCCCTTAACCGTCTCTTTGTAATGATCTTCGATTTTGGAATCAGCGACGAATGCCGCGCCGACATATTGGCCCTCGCCGGCATCGAAGACTCCGGCCGCGAATACGACGTCCACGCCGGACTTCTTTCCCTTGCCCGTGCCGGTAATCACCTTCGCGCCGCCCTTCGTATCACGGGGTTCGTCGAACTTGACGTCCTTCAAGTAGTTCTTTGCCAGTCCATCCTCGACCTTTTTGATCCCGGCTTGTTTGTCATCGACGCCTTTGAGGAGGACGAGCATCGAGTAGACCTGTCCATCTGGGCTGACCGCCGAGATGTAATTGGGGCCAGTCCTTTGGTTCCAGTCGGCAGGGAACGTGATCCCCACGACGGGCTTGTCGTCCTTGCGAATAACGGCTTCTGTGCCGGGCTTTGTGGGGTTGCCGGGTGTAGTCGAGCCGAAAACCTCCGGTGGGGCATCGTAGAAGCTCGATCGCGGGGCATTTTGATAGTCCGCGGTCGAATAATACTGGCCCCGCGCTTGCGCTTCCGCATCAATGGCAGTCCGGGTCGCGCCCGCGACCACGCCAATCTTGGCCCCTGTCGCCGCTCCTTGGCTCCCGCCAAACATTCCCCCGACGACGGCTCCGCGCATGCCGCCGGCGACTGCGCCGCCGCCAAACCTTTGAGCCATCGCATCAGGGGCCGAGATCGCCAGTGTCAAAACAGCGATTCCAAGAATTCCTGACCTTGTCATGGTTAACTCTCCTCTTTGTTCGGTGTTTCACCTCGTTCTTCGCGTCTGGTAAGCGGTCGGGCCGATGCAGCATAAACGGCCAATATCCGGGTCTGTCCGATGCCTCATTCGACGGCCTGGCGGGAAAGTTGGCGCAATTTGACGGCAAGCATAATCCATGTCCAGCCGTTAAAGATCATTTCCAGCCCAACCAACAGACCGATCACCCACAAAGCGTCGAACGGTAGTTGGCGGTAAATGACAATACCGGCCAGGAACGTGATCACGCCGTTTAGAAGAGCCCAGCCCCATTCTGGAAACCGAAGCATTAGCGCGCCGATGCTGCGGAAAATGCCTAGTACGATGAACGAAACGGCGATGAACACAGTCATCGCCACCGCTGAAACCACGGGTTTCTCGGTCATCACAAAACCGCAGGCCACGTACAGCAGTCCCACCAACATCTGGATCAGAAATCCACTCCACTTGCCGACCCAAAATGAGGTGACGATCATGGCCACACCGCCGATCATCAGCAGCACTCCCAAGACGATGGTCACAGCTAAGGTCGTGCCGACGGTTGCCGGCGGCACAATGATCGCCGCGGCCCCGGCGACAACCAGGAGGATGCCCAGCAGCAGCAGCCACAACCAGCGGGTGCGCAAGTGCTGCAGCTCGTGGGTCACATCGGCCGTTTGAGTGTCGAGTTGCATGACGACTGCCCTTCTTCAAGATGGTGGGGATACTATCTCAGGCTGCCAAACTTGTTCTCAATCCTGTTGAAGAGGGGACCGAAGCCATGAGCCAGGCTCTGGGCAACCACTCCCCTGCGAGACAGCTGCGTCGCGCGTGGCCCAATTTCGGCAATCTGCGGCCCTCTGGTGGTCAGTTCCAGGGCGTCGGCGCCCTTCGTTGCCGAAAGTGTCGACGCCCATTGGAAACTGACCCACACCCCATTGCAACAATGGGAGCCGGGACGGTACGGACCGCCCATAACGTCCGCAACGTCGTCAACTTCTCACGATGTCGAGGATTTGCGCCACCTCTTTGCGAACGATGGCGCGGAGCTTGTCGCCAGCCTCATGGATCTTGGGCCGGAATTCCTTCCGGATGTCGGCAATCTTCGTCCTTTGCTCCGGCGTCAGATTCAGCTCTGTGCCGTTTTCGATCGCATCGGCCAGTCGATCGCGCATCTGCTCCCGGCGATCTTGCCTGGCCTCAATGCGCTCGGCCCGAAACGCCGCGACCCGCTCGCGTTGTTCGGGGCTCAGGATGTCCCGCATCTTCTCGAGCTCGTCCCGGACACAGGTCCGGAGTTCTTTGCCGATCGCTTCCACCTTCTCTCGTTGCTTTTCCGTGAGGTTGAGGGATGCTCTGACCTCGCGGCGGCTCTCCCCGGCCATCAGGGCTTTCTCCCGGGCCTCCTTCTGTTCCGCGGTCAGGACTTCGCTCATTTCCTTCATGCAACTCTTGATCTTCGGGCGGCACTCTTCCCGGATCTCTTCGAGCATTGCGATCTCGGAATCACTCAAGTCGAGCTCATGGAGGTGCGCGAGCCGGGCCGCCAACCCTTCAATGCGACGCCCTTTCCGCTCGTCCCTGAACTCCTTGACCTTTTCTTTTTGCTCGGACGTCAGCAGGTCGCGGATGTCTTCCACCTCTTCCTTGACGACGGAAGCCAGCTCTTTGGCGGCTTCCTGGATCTTCGGGCGGTATTCCTTCCTGACGTCCGCGATCTTCGTTTCCTGTTCATCGGTGAGGTCAAGGTCGGCCATCGACTCGGTCAGTCGCTCACGGACGCGCTCCCGGCGTTCTTCCCTGGGACCTTGCGCAGCTACGAACTTAGGGCAAAGGGCCAGCGCGATTGTCAACGGCAACACAGCGCTGAAAGTTCTCATTGTTCGCCTCCTTAAGGTCGATCGAACGACCTTCTGGCCCGAAATGTTCCGTCACTCAAGTTCAAAACGCACAGAAGGTAACCAACACCGTTTCTCGTGAATGTCGCCTCCTTTCTCCAGAAGGGGAGTTCGCGCGATTCACGCCCAGCGGGCGACGACTTCGCCGCCTCCGACTCCCGAGCCGCTTGCGCTGTCTGAGACTTGTTGGGTCGCACGATTTGCGGCCCGGGAGTCCGGCCCCACTTCAGCGGGCCGCAAGCCCATCACTGACGGTAATAGCCCGCCGGGACGTAGTACGAATACGTGGGGTAGTACGAAGGCGTGTAAGTCGGGTAGTAGCCGACCGTGTACGTGGGGACGTACTCGACCGCATAGGTTGAGTAGGACCCGTAGCCACAGCCGGCGTACCCACAGCCGCCGTAGCCGCAGCCCGCGTATCCACATCCGCCACACCCGCAGCCGCCGTACCCCCAGCGGCCGCCGTATCCCCAGCCCCCACATCCACCACACCCGCACCCGCCGCCGTACGCGTAGCCGCCATATCCCCAGCCGCCGCAGCCACCGCAACCGTAGCCGCCCCAGCCGCCCCAGCCATAGCCGCCCCAGGCCGACGTCTCGCTGACAAAAGCTCCGAACACCAGAACGGCAGCGACGAGCAGAATTCTCAGAGCGCGGAGAGTCGTCATCATCTACCTCCTTCAAGAGTCAATTCGAACAAACTCCTGCCCCAGACTTCGCATGTCTGGCCCATGTGCCTTTTCTTGTCTTCGGTTCTGTCAACTCCCACTGAGACACGCCTGCGCAGCACCCACGCCCGCTTGCGCGGTAGGTGGATGACCCGACTCACGGTCGATTGTGTCAGCCAAGAGCGCAAACAAAATCAGCCCGCGGCAGAGTCGGCTGTACGTAAAATGCGTACGTCGAGTTCCAACGCCCAAGCGTCGGAGGGCGTGCCTTGCGATGCTCACCTCCTTAATGTCCGGGGCCCGCGGACGAAAACCTGCGCCGAGCCGCGACGGACCGGCGGCGCCGTGTTTTGGCCCACGAATCCGCGGACTTGCGCGGGGAGGCAGTCACCCGGGTGACGACGTCGCGCCTGGCTGAAACTCGTCAGGAGAATTTGGCGCGTTCATGCGCCATCAGCGACCGTCACAACTCAACCCGGAATCGAGTCCGTCCGCGCGACAAGAGGTCGCGGCTCATGTGAAACGGACGAATCCAGTACCATAGATTTGGACGAGGAAAGGCTATCGCTGCCAAGACCGCCCGCCAATCGTCGGCGAGCGCCCATCAGTCTGCATCGATCGGGGACGGATGTCAAACCAAAATCGGGTTCCGAGCCTCCTCTTTTTAATTCTGTTCGCCGTCTGAATAAATCGCGAACTTGCGACCGAATTGATTGATGTTGCCCCCTGTGTGCCGCGCGGGCGCTCAATCGGGACTGGCACGCTTGAAAAACGTTCATCAACGGCAGATTCGAACAAGCTCCGACGAACTCGGGAAATGGATCGGCCGTCTCTGGAGCGGAACTGACGACGACTGCTTTCCGCGCGATTACATACCGACATGGCGAAAAACGGACGGAGTTCGGGATGCTGTCCGGCTGGTCCCTGGGCACACAAGGCTAGGCCATGGACCGTTTGCATTCAATTTTGAAGAGTGGGACGGTCGCAAATGGCGAGTGACAGCCAAATACAAAGGAATGGCGGGCTGGCACGGATTTGACCTCCTACCGGAGCCCGATGGAATCCGACTCGTCCACACCATCGAGCTCGAGCTTCGCGGCCGGAATCGCTTCGCCTGGCATGTCTTGATTGAGCCTGTCCATGACTGGGCTGTGGAAGCGATCTTCGACAGGCTTGAAGAGGCCCTCAAAACAGGCGTCGCGCCTCGCCACACCAAACGGCCGATGACGTTGCGGACTCGCATGGCGTTCGCCGCGCTCAAAATCGCGCGATTTTTCCGCAACCCCCTCGCGGCAGACGACCCGCACCGGCATTGACATGCCAGTTGCGACGAATGTGTGCGAGGGCGCTCAATCGGCACGGGGATGCTTGCGGTCCTGAATCCGCGATTGGGTCGCCCAAAGACCCGTGGCCGGACTGGCGATAAAGAAGAACTCCTCGCCATCCGCAGTCCGATTCCATCCCTCCCTCCGTCGCTCGGGTTGGTACCGATCGAGCGCTTGTTGGAGGTCCGCGTACTCGAAGCCGACGCTTTCGATTTCGTCCCGCGACAAATGGCCGGGCGCGTAGGTGATGCGAAACCGCCCTTCCGATGAGCCATGAATCAAGTGAGCCGCGGCGTGCGCGAGATCACGCAAAGCCGGATC
>DASPSM010000306.1:0-8964 GCA_035623955.1 Planctomycetaceae bacterium | reverse complement strand
TGGCCTGGTCGCGCTCCATCATCTTGAGGCCCGGCCCGCTCTGGATGGCCGCGCGGTGGAAGAGGCTCTTTGCCGAGGGCATGGCCAACAAGGTGCTCACTTTCGCGCCGCCGCCCGACTCGCCGAAGATCATGACTGTCTTCGGGTCGCCGCCGAAGCGTTCGATGTTGTCCCGCACCCAGCGCAGCGCCTGCACGATGTCGAGCATGCCGACGTTGCCGGAGTCGGCGAACTCTACGCCGCCGAGTTCGCCCAGGTACGTGTAGCCGAAGGTGTTGAGCCGGTGGTTCACGCCGACGACCACGACGTCGCCGCGTTTCGCGAGGTTGGCCCCGCGGTAGATGGGCTCGGACGACGAGCCGCCGCCGAAACCGCCGCCGCCGTGGAGCCAGACCATGACCGGGCGTTTGCGGCCGTCGTTGACCCCCGGCGTGTAGACGTTGAGGACCAGGCAGTCCTCTCGGTCGGGCACGTCGGGGATCGCCACAATAGAGAACGGCTTGCCGGGCCCAAAGACTGTCTCGGCGAGCGCCGCCGAGGTGAATGCCGGGTGCCGCTGCGCGGCGGCCGGCCCGTATTCCAATGCGTCCCGAACTCCCGCCCAGGGTTCCGGCTCCCGTGGCGGCATGAACCGGTTCCTGCCGCCGGTGGACGCGCCGTAGGGGACGCCGAGGAAGACCTTGACGCCGTCGGCCGCCCTGCCGCGGACTTTGCCAGCGGTCGTTCCGACGACCGGCTCGACCCCCGACGCGCATGCCACCCGGCCGAACGCCGCGACCAGAGGCGCGCCCGCCGCAAAAACGGACGCCTGACGTAAGAACGTGCGGCGATCCAGCCCGCCACGCACCTGGCTGTGACCCGAGCCATTGGTTCTGGCGTTCATCAGCGTCCCCCGTTGCCGTTCTGCATGTGCCAGCGCGCCTGTCCCAGGGCCAGCCTTCACCGCATCGTCCAACGGTGGGATTGGGCGGCGCGGAGGGAGTCTCGGTAAGCCGCTGCGGACCGCCATCGCACACGTGCGCCGGTCCACTTAGTACTATTAGTACTATTGACGAGGGCGACAATCAACGGCGTTTTGAGAGAAACTGGATTTGATTGGACTGAATCGCGGGAAAATAAAACCGCCGCGCGTCGTGCTAAGCTGATCGCCTGGCTAATCGAATGTGGGCAAACGGTCACCGGCTCGATGAACGGGCTGTTGGCCGTAGCGATGGTGGTCATCGCTCGATCGCGACTGACGGAGAGATGCTGATGGCGCGCTTGCGTGAGCTGACCGAACTGGAAGGGGGCGTGCTGGGCCTCATCAAGGAACGCCGCTCGTGCACTCCCTATGCGATCCGGCGCGTCTTCCTGAAGTCTCCAACGCCGCATTGGAGCGGCAGCGCCGGTGCGATTTATCCGCTCATTCGCCGGCTGAGCCGCATGGGTCTCATCCGACCGGTCCGAGCCGCGCGTGACAAACGCGGTCGAACGCTGTACGCACTCACGGCCACTGGCGAGCGCGCCTTTGCTCAATGGCTCGGTCCACCATTCTCCCGACTCACGATCGGCGTCCCCCCGGATCCGATGCGGACGCGAATCAACCTTCTGCGTTTGCTGGCACCCTCGGAGCGTCGCGCCTTTCTCGCGGAAGCGACGACGGGATTTCAAGCCCACCTTGCCGAGCTTACGAGTGCGCTGACCGGGGAGGCCGACCCTTTCGAGCGATTGGCACTCCGGGGAGCGCAACTTGCGATGCAGGCCCGCGCGACCTGGGTGGGTGAACTGGTCGAGGCGCTGAGTTCGAGCGGCGCAGCGACGTTGTAATCCTTGCGCGAGCGCCGAAACCTCATGGCTGAGCCTTTATAATGAGCCCCGACGCGATTCGGATTTGTTGGCCGCTCGCGGCATTCGAGCGATAACGACGCGACTACGATCCGCCAGAGCGCGGTGTGGGAACGAGAGCAACCAATGAACATCCTGAACGAAGCCAAAGGCATCGCCGAGTGGATCGTCGGGTTGCGGAGGCAGATCCACCGCCATCCCGAGTTGATGTACGAAGAGGTGAAAACCAGCCAGCTCGTCCGCGACACGCTCGACCAGCTGGGGATTCGCTATCAATATCCCCTCGCAAAGACGGGCGTCGTTGCGACGCTCGGTGCCGGCGACGGGCCATGCGTGGCGCTGCGGGCTGACATGGATGCGCTGCCGATCCACGAAGAGACCGACGTCCCTTTCCGCAGCGAGATCCCGAACAAGATGCATGCCTGCGGCCACGACTGTCACACCGCCATGCTGTTGGGGGCAGCCCGGCTGCTCAAGAGTCATGAAGCTGAGTTGCGTGGGACCGTGAAGCTCATCTTCCAGCCGGCGGAGGAGGGCGGGGCGGGGGCTGATCTCATGTGCCAGGAAGGAGCGCTCGAAGGTCCGAAGGTCGAACGGATCTTCGGACTGCATGTCTTTCCGTGGATGACGACGGGTACCGTGGCAGGCAACCCGGGCACGATCCTCGCTGCGACGGCGGGTTTTGCGGTCACAGTGAAGGGGAAAGGGGGCCACGGCGCGATGCCCCATACGACAATCGACCCGATCACCTGTGTCGCCAAGATCATCGTCGAGCTGCAGACGATCGTGTCGCGCGAGACAAACCCGTTTTCGCCAACGGTCGTCACGATCGGATCGATTCACGGCGGCGATGCGCCGAATGTCATTCCCGAGACGGTCAAGATCACCGGCACGTTCCGCAGCCTGACGATGTCGGGACTCCAGACCGTGAAGCAGCGGATTGAAGAGATCGTTCGGGGGGTCGCGACCACGAACCGCTGCGCGGCAACCGTCGAGTACGAGTACGTCGACTATCCGCCCACGGTGAACGATGAACCCTCATGGAATGTGGCGCGGAGCGCGGCTGAAGTTCTCGTCGGCGCCGCGAATATCCACCGCATGGAGCCGCTCCTGGGGGGCGAAGACTTCGCCTTCTACCAGCAGCGGATCCCCGGCTGCTTCTCGTTTCTCGGCGTGAGCGCCCCGGAATGGCCGACGAGGCATGGCGTCCATCACCCGAAGTTCCTGGTGGACGAGAACGCGCTGCCGATTGGAGCGGCATGGCACGCTCAAATCGCGATGGACGTGCTCGCAAAACGCGGCACTCCCTGACGCGATCTGGTGGCGGCGACAAATGCGAGTCGAGCCCCCGCCGCCGAACGGGTCGCAGGTGCAAGCCTCGAGAGGCGAGTCGCACTGCGCACCGTTCGCGGGCGGAAGCTATGCCGTCACGATTACGTCAGCGAGTTTGCCACTGCGTTGAATTTGTTGTTGGCGTTGGTGCCGACCGCCTGAATGGCCGTCAGACAGACCACGATAATCAAGGCCAACATGACGGCGTATTCGACGGCCGTCGGCCCATCTTCGGAGGTGACGAACTTCTTGACGCCGCTGACGAGGTGCTTCAGGCTCATGATTGTCCCCAGTTTTCGCGAACGAGATTCGTTGAGATGACGCGTGCGGAAGGGCGATCGTCTCAAACATAGTTCGTGCACGACAAAACGGGTTTGCCGAAAATTAAAAGGTGTCCGGCGAATGTTGGCTTTCGGAAACGCGGCTGGCGTTACCTTGCCACAGCCTTAATTCTCGCTGGCGGGAGAGGTGGCTTCGGGTCGCGACATATCCGTTTAGGCCGCGCGGATTTGAAAATCGCGCGAGCGAGCAGCGGCTGCGAGGAGCCGCGCGGCCCGCTCCAGCACTTCTCGCCAGGCATCGGCAGCGCCACAGCGCAGCAGCCGCATGGTCGGATACCACGGAGTGCTTTCGTCATCGAGCATCCAGCGCCAATCCGGAGCGAACGGGAGGAGGGTCCAAACCGGCGTGCCGACGGCTGCCGCGAGATGAGCCGTCGAATTATCGACCGAGACAACCAGGTCGAGCGCCGCAAGCTTCGCGGCGAAGTCGTCGAGGTCGTGCAACGCGTCGCAATCGGAGCCGTCGTCCATCCGAATTCCGAAGCGCTCATGAACTTGAACGGCTTCGGCCGCGGCCCAACCATATTGGATATTGAGGACCTGAACGCCGGGAACTCGAAAAATCGGCTCCCACACTTCGAGCGGAATTGATCGTCTTCGACGCGTCTCGGCATCCTTGCCGCCTTGCCAGGAAATTCCCACGTTGAGAGCGCCGCCCGATTGACCCAGCGACGAGCGCCATTTTGCGACGAGGTTTGGATCGGGTCGCAGATAACCCGCCGTTTGCGGGAAGTCCTCAATCCGCCTCCGCAAGAATCGCGGGAGCGTCCCCAGATAATCGACCACGTCGCATTGTTCGTGCGGTGGGAGCGCACCGCGGTCGACGGGGCTTTCGATCGCCCTGGCGCGAGGAAACGACCTCGCGAATAAGGGGACCAAACGGGGGTCGCACTCGACAAAGCCGGCTCCGGCTTCCTTCAACAGTTCGGGGAGACAGGAAGCGAACATCACCTGATCGCCGATCCCCTGCTCGGAGAGAAGCAAGATCGAGCGCCCGGCCAAAGGCGCTCCGGACCAGCGAGGCGCCGGAATTGGGCGCGGGTTGGAATCGAGTCGAAGCCGCCCCTCGTAGTGGTCCCAACCGGGGCCGAGCTGGCCACGCAGCAAATACACCATGGAGCGGTTGAGCTGTCCGTTGGCGTGATGCGGGGACGAGTCGGAAATTTCGTCGAGGACCGCCAACGCCTCGTCGAAGCGCCGCAGGTCCTTCAGAGCGTTCGCGAGATTCAGCCTTGCTTCATCGTCCGGCGGCATCAAAGCGAGCGCGCGACGGTAGCAGGGAATAGCCTCTTCTGCGCGGTTATCTTCGCGAAGGCAATTGCCCAGGTTGTACCAGGCCACCCCAAATTGGGAATTGGCTTCAATCGCCCTTCGATAAGCGGCCGCGGCCGCGTCAAGCTCCCCCCATTGCTGCCGGATCGCGCCGATGTTGTTGTGCGACGGCGCGTGATCGAGCCGCAAAGCCAGGGCTCGCTGATAGTGCTCAAGCGCTTTTGCCGGGCGAAGAGCCTCCTCGCACCTGACCCCACGGAGGTATTCTTCGTCGGCATTTGCCATGAGCCGGGCCTCAACCGGAGTCTTGAGAGAGCAAGTCGCGCGCTCCGTCTAACACCACAAACCCTGCGAAAAACGCGCGGCGACTCCATCTGAAAGATCGTCCAGCGGCGACAATGACATGCAGCGCATATACAAAGGAATCTCTGGCAGCAGGTTGTCCAAAGCGCCCAGTTTGTTCGCATGTGCGCTGGCTGAACTCTGCCCAATTGAGATCGCATATGGCATTTCGCCAATTCGCCCAGGCTTCCTACGCGAGATACTTCTTCCACCACTCCAATATCTGATGCAAACGGTGGACACGCAGGTCGGGCGGGCCAGATCGGCTCAGACCGTGGCTGGTCGTCGAGGGGTAGCGGACCAATCGCGTCGGCACCTTGCGGAGCTTGAGCGCGACGAAGACTTGCTCCGCCTGCTCGACGTTGCAGCGCAGGTCGCCTTCGCTGTGGATGATCAGCGTCGGCGTGTTGACGCTGCCGAAGTGCTTGAGCGGACTTTGGTCCCAAATCGCGTCGGTGTTGTCCCAACTGTTGGCGTCCCAATATTCGCCCGGGACCAGTGGCAAGTCGCTCGAGCCGACCATGCTCACCAGGTTGGAAACGCACCGGTCGGTGATCGCCGCCGCGAATTCGTCCGTGTGGGCGATCGCCCAGTTGGTCATGTAGCCGCCGTAGCTGCCCCCCATCACTCCCATGCGGGCCGTGTCGACGTACGGCAATCCCTTCATGAACGCGAACACGGCCTGCATGTCGCGCCAGTCGGCCAGTCCCCACTTCCCCTTGATGGCCGCACAGTGTGCTTCGCCGTATCCCTTGCTGCCGCGGGGATTGCTGTAGACCACAACGTAGCCAGCCGCTGCCAGCACTTGAAACTCGTGGAAGAATGTTTCGCCGTACTGGGCGTGCGGGCCGCCGTGGATCTCCAGCACCGCGGGAGATCTTCGGCCAGCCTTCAAGCCGGCGGGCTTGATCACCCAGACATGCACCCTGGTCCCGTCGGCTGACTCGATCCAATGAGGCTCGGGCGCGGAGATCTCAAGCTGCTCGATTAATGGGGTGTTGAACTGCGTGACGACCTTCGTCGTCAGCGGGCCGTTTTCCTTGACGAACGAGCCTACTGCCACTTCGGCAGGCGACTTTGCATCGCCGATCGTCAGCGCGGCGCGCCTTCCGTCGGCCGAGAGGTTTCCCAGCGACACGATCGAGCGGCCCTTGGTGTGAAAAGTGAGCGAACCGCCGGCCGCCGGAATCGACGAGACGTGCGATTCGCCGCGCCATCCGATGTTCGTAAGAATCCGGCGGCTGTCGGGGCTCCACTCGAGCTGCGCGCCGAACGAAGGCTCGGCACTGTCGCTTAATGTCGCCGCGGCCAGGCAATAATCTTCGCCGCCGGTCAGATCGCGCGTCCGCTCGGATTTGACGTCATAAAGATAAAGCCGCGTATTATGCACGCCCCACGACTCTTTCCCCTCGCGGCCGGCGTAGGCGATCCAGCGTCCATCGGGCGACCAGCGGACGGTCTGCTTCGGCCCCTCGGGAAGGCCCGCTATTTTCCGCGACTTGCCGCTTTCGGCGTCGACCAGCAGCAGCTCGTCTTTCCACCAGGCCAAGAGGGGCTCGGGGCTGGTATTGACGGCCATCACGAGCTGTGACGAGTCGGGCGCCCAATCGAAATCGAACGACGCGGCCCGCTCGTGGCGGAGCAATCGATGCTCACCCGTCGCCACATCCACAATGTGAAGCTGAAAACGCTGGCGGCAAAAATATCCGTCGCCGTCGTAGCGGTAAAAGAAATCGTCGATCACGCGCGGCGGAAGGCTGGCTCCGCTCGCTTCGCGAGTTTTTTCAGCTTCCTTCGTGCGATCGGCTTCGGTTTCACGATAAACGACCGCCAGCCTCAGTCCGTCGGGAGACCATTTGAAGCTCTTGATCGTCCCTTCGGGAAATTTGGTGAGGGGGGTGGCCTCGCCTCCCGCGGCGGCCATCAGATAGATCTGCGGCTTCGGCTTGTCGCGCGCCGAGATGAACGCGATCTGCTTGCCGTCGGGAGACCAGCGACCCTGCGAGTCGCGCTTCCCCGAGGTGAACTGCCGCGGCTCGGCGGCCGATTTCGCGCTTCCGTCGACCGCGACGACCCACAGGTTCGTTTCATACTCATTTTTTTCGCCGACGTGCTTTTCGACGAACAAGATCGCCGAGCCGTCGGGCGAGATCTGCGGATCGGCGACAACATGCAGCCGCAGCAGATCCTCGGGAGTGATCGGGCGGCGAGATTGTGCGCGAGAAGATTTTGACGTCGGGCTCATCGATGTCCTTTTCGTTTTGTGGGTCGTGCCAAAACTCAAGGCTTTTGCGCGGATGGTCGGAAACCGCGTACGGCTATTGATGCCAATCTCCGATGTCGTTATTTACGCTTCTAATCGATATGCCCCAAGCGGGTCCGAGCCAATTCTCTAGGAGTTTTAGAACTTTCCCTCGCTGAACTCTGCCAGGCACAGGCAGCGATCCGAGAAGCCAGGAGGGTCACTCGTGAAGAGGAATTCGCCATTCGGTGGTGCCGCATCGGCCGTCGTCGTTCTTGCCGCCATGCTGGTGGCATGCTTAGCTAAGACGCTTCCAGCCGACACCCCGCTGGAAATCGGCGGCTTCAGATGCGACTGGAAAACCGAGCCGACGGTGATTCGCAATTATGACATCCGCAAAGCGGTCGAGCGAATCGCCGCCATCGACCCGGAGAACGCGTCCCCCGCAGACCTTTCTCTCTATTGGACGGCACTCTGCATCATTAAAGGTAGCACCGGGCGCTCTCGCGAATTGGTGAATGACCGGCAGTGGGAAAAAGACCATCTGACGCTCGACGGCGTTCGCCTCACGGTCGTGGCCCCCGCGAAGGTTCAGGACGAATTTGCCAAGACACTCCGGGCGTGGGAGCAGGGCGGCCTCGCCCAAATCGCGGTGGGAAGTCAGTTGATCTTCGACGCGCGTGATTCGCCGTCGAAAATGTTTTTGGTAAAGGACGACAGAATGGTTGTTGTCAACGACCAGCAAGCTGACGAGCTCATCAAGACGGCAGGACCGTCGAGCTTTTATTTCCCCAAGATTACGACCTTCAATGGCCAGCAGGCGACGTTGATCTACTCTTTGCTAAGGGAGTCCGCGCGCGGACCCGACAATGCTCTGACCGAATTCAAGTTGACATGGCGCGCGATCGAGAACGGTGACCTGACGAAACTGCGACTCGAAGGCAGCTTGGAGGTGAGCACGCCTGGCGTAGCGACGTCGGCGATCTCATCCGGTCAATCGGGAGAAACGATCAAGCGTACAACCGCCGGTGGAGATACTGACGTTGAAAGACGCCAGAACGAGAGGCGCCATCAATTGAGTTTCCGAGCCGATCTGCCCGACCGCCGGGCGATGCTACCCGTGAGAATTCCTACGCCGGATGGCAAGCAATGCTTCTACCTGTTGGTAACCGCCCAACGGATTGCACCGCCCCGTCCGCCAGCAGCGGCAGCGCCGCCGGCAAAGTGAAAATGAGCGGGTGCTTTCATGCCGCCGTGCCGTTCGTGAGAAACCGCCCGTTGCACAGATCCGCGACGGAGTCGACGATCGTGTCGGGGCGGTAGGCGTAGTTGTCCAGATCCTCTTTCCGCGTGCTGCCGGAAAGAACCAGAATGGTGCGGTAGCCCATCTGCACGCCTCCCAGGATGTCGGTTTCCATCGTGTCGCCGATCATGATCGTGTCATCCGCCGAGAGGCCCAGTTCCTTGCGGGCGGCGCGCATCATGATCGGGCTCGGCTTGCCGACGCTGAACGCCTTGCGGCCGGTCGCCGTCTCCAGCAGCGCCACGATGGCTCCGCAGCCGGGGCGCATGCCGAGCTGCGTGGGGCAATTGGGATCGAGATTCGTCGCG
>DASPSM010000305.1:0-3708 GCA_035623955.1 Planctomycetaceae bacterium | reverse complement strand
CACAGACTGTTTCCAACCGGCGGCTTCGGCCTCATTCTGGAAACGCACCACCTCCGCCGCCGCCTTCCCGCGCGAAACGATCGCCGCTGACTCGTCCTTGGCCGCCTCGAGTTTGAACTGGGCGACTTTGAGGTCCTGATTGGCCTTTGTGATGGCGACTTCCATCTCCCGCTTGGCCTGCGTGGTGAGCTTGATGACCTGCTGGTCGGCTTTCACGAGAGCCTCTTTCTGCTTGACCATTTCGGTCTCGATCGCCAGCTTTTGCTGCGATTCCTGCTGCAGGATTTGCTCGCGGTATTGCAGCTCCTGCTGCTTGGCGATCTCACGCTCGCGCACGGGCTTGGCGATCTTCTGCGGCGGCTTGATCTTGGTGATCAACGCCTGAATGATCTCGACGCCCAGCGGGTCGCACGAGGCCTTCATCGCCTTCTGGAATTCCTCCTGGAACTGCGTGCGCGTCTCGCCCTGGATGAACTGGCGGCCGCTCTCGTTCGAGCCGTTCAACCGGCAGAAGCTCAGGGCGCTCGGCCGGATGATCTTGTCGATGATCTCCTGATCGATCATCTCTTCGCCGTTTCTGTGCTCGTTGTAAACGACGAACACTTCCGACGCCTTCTCGGGCTTGATGCGGAACTCGATGATGCCGTCCAGACTCACCCAGAAGCCGTCCTTTGAGGGGAAGCCCATGTCTTCGTTCTTGGCAGCCAGGTTAAATCGCTGGCTGCGGCAATCGACGATGTTGATCCGGGTCTCGAACGGATTGACGTAGTAGGTCCCCGGCTGCAGAGGCTCCGCCTCGACTCCGCGAAATCCCTTCGGCACGAGAAAGCGGTTGGGATCTTTGGCGAGCGGGCCGGCCAGATTGGTTTGGATCCCGACGAATCCCGCGGGCACCGTCACCGGCCTCGCCTGATCGACCTGGAACAGATACGGGTTGATCTGATAGCGACCGGGCCGAAGCACGCCAGGCACGACTCCTTTCGTCGTGGGGCGCCCGTCGGCGTCGAGCCTGGCCAGGAACTCTCCGTAGGGGAGATCTTCGCCGGCGAGGCTGATCCGAATGCCCATCATCCCTTCGGGGATGACGATCTGCGGAACGATTTTCCAATCCCAGTAATATGGATTGCGGAAGTATCGACCCTCGGTGAGCACGGCCCGCTGCACTCCGCGGTGGTCTTCGTCGGGAGCCACCTGATCGCTGTTCTCGATATCGAGTCCCTCTTTTTTGATCAGGACCGCGATGTGCTCCTTCGGCACATCAACGAGAAACTGGCGATAGATCACCCAACTTGCGATCACCGCGCCGAGGACGAGGGCCAAAGTCCCCAGACCGAGGTAATTCGAGAGCTTGGGCGGATCGAAACGCCGCGACATGCGCGGCTGCCTCCAATCCGAACCCTGATCGTCCGAGAAAGGCGGGCTGTGTGGCATGGCGAACGCTCCTGTCCCGGCGTTGCATTGCACACAACGGGTCGGGATTGGAAGAAAAGTTGGGCGCGCTGACTTCGCTAGCGGTCTTGCCCTTCATCGGCCCAAGACCTCAACGGCAGTTGGTCTGGGGCTGCGCTCATTGATATCCAGAAACGTAGCCCGCATTCAAGCGGATCACTCCAATCGCTGGCAGGGCCGCAGTCGATTTAACCCTCGTTCGCTCCGGGCCTTATGCAACCCCACCAACCGGATTTCGCGGTTGGTCCGGAACTCTTTGTTCGACCTCTGGCGGATTGGGGAATTCCTTTAAGGCATGTTGCCCGACGGGTCGCAAGTCGTGCATAAATCCGGCACAACAGGCACGGCCTACGCAGCAGGGCATTCTTACGGGACCGGAGAGGTCTTTTTAAATTGCGTTGCTTTCCCAGGCGTCGATACTTCTCGGGCGACTCCCTATCGACGTGGATGCGAACGCAATGAGCTACGACCTGCTTGTCATTGGAAGCGGACCCGCCGGACAGAAAGGCGCGATTGCCGCCGCGAAACTCGGAAAGCGCGTGGCGATCGTCGAGCGGCGCGTCGACTCGATGGGAGGCGTCTGCCTGCACACGGGCACCATCCCATCGAAGACGATGCGCGAGGCCATCCTGCACCTTACCGGCTACCGCCAGCGCGAGATCTACGCCGACGCGTACCGTCGCAAGCGGCAGGTGACGATGAGCGACTTGCGCCGCAAGCTCGAACAAGTGACTCAGCACGAAATCGACGTCGTGCAGGACCAGCTGCAGCGCAACCGCGTCGATCTCTTTGCCGGCGAGGCACGATTCATCGGCCCGCACGAGGTCGAGGTCCGCTCGATCGAAGGTTCGCGGGTCCTGCGGGGCGACAACATCCTGGTCGCAGTCGGCACGAAGCCCTCTCGACCGGGACACATTCCGTTCGACGGCAAGCGGATCTTCGATTCCGACGAACTGTTGCAGCTCGAGCAGATCCCCCGGTCGATGATCGTGGTCGGCGCCGGCGTCATCGGCGTCGAGTATGCGATCATGCTGGCGACGCTCGGCGTGCAAGTGACGGTGGTCGACGGGCGCGAACGAATCCTCGACTTCTGCGATTCGGAAATCGTCGACACGCTGATCTATCACGCCCGCGCGCTGGGAATCGTCTTTCGACTTGGCGAGGACGTCGTCGGTATCCAGAAACTGCCCCAGGGAATGGTTTTCGTCCAGCTCGAGAGTGGCAAGCGGCTCGTGGGCGAAACTGTGCTCTTTACCGTGGGACGCGTGGGAGACACGGCCGAACTCAACCTGCAGGCGGCCGGGCTCGAGCCCGACGAGCGTGGCCGGCTTTGGTGCAACGAGAACAACCAAACCTGGGTGCCCCACATCTACGGCGTGGGCGACGTCGTCGGCTTCCCAGCGCTGGCGAGCGTTTCCATGGAGCAAGGCCGCCGGGCGGTTTGTCACGCCTTCGGCCAGCCGTTCGAGTCCTGCAAACACTTGCCGTACGGATTGTTCTCAATCCCTGAAATCTCGATGGTCGGCCAGACCGAACAGAAACTGACGGCCGATTGCGTCCCCTACGAAGTCGGAATCGCCCGTTACAAAGAGATCGCTCGCGGCCACATCATTGGCGACACAACGGGAATGCTGAAGATCCTGTTCCACCGCCACACGCGCAAGCTGTTGGGCATTCATTGCATCGGCGAGGCGGCGACCGAAATCGTGCACATCGGCCAGGCGGTGATGGCCCTCGACGGCACGATCGACTACTTCCGCGACACGGTCTTCAACTACCCCACGATGGCCGAATGCTACAAAGTCGCGGCCTTCGACGGCTTCAACAAGCTGAGCTACGACCGCTGGTGCAACGCCGAGGGCGCCACGGCTCAAAGGGAAAACGCCGACGTGCCAGAAGTAGTGATGGCTGGCGCGACCTGAATCCGACGCGATTTGTCAGAGATGTTGGAGTAAATCGCCGAATTCCTCAGGACTGAGATCGATATCGCGCAGGATCGATCGAACGAGGGGCCGGCTAAGGTCGCGGCTCGCGTGATGGGGCACGGTCGTCGTTCTGCCGTCAGCGTGCCGATAGAAGACGTGGCTTCCCTTCTGCCGGACGGCGACAAACCCCAGTCGCACCAACGCCTTTTCCATTGGTCGAGCTCGATATATGCCGTGAAAGTGTGGCTCATCGCCTCTTGGCCCTCCGGGAGCAAGACTTCGACTCTACTTTAGCAGTCGACTGACCAAATCGCATTGAGAGCGACTCAATTTC
>DASPSM010000747.1:0-10771 GCA_035623955.1 Planctomycetaceae bacterium | reverse complement strand
GGGGCCAGGGCCCGGGCAACTTCCGCCAGGGTGAGCGGGCTGGTGGAACGCTGCAGTTCTCCGAGGACCGCGAGGCGCGCGGCCGTGCAGCGGAGGCCGAGTTCCCGGACGCGTGCGCGCAGCAACTGGCGCTCGGCGCTGGCCGTTTTGGATGGCATGAGACCGCTTTCTGTCGAAATACGAAGACCCCGGTCGGCGACGGTCGGTGCCGTAACGCCCGGCGAGATCTTCGAATGGTTGGTCGGCGTGCAGTTTAGCAAACGACGGGCGCTGCTGGCACTTTCGGTGAGCTGGTCGAAGGATTTGGGCCCAAAAACCTGCGGGAATTTCTCGGAATCCGCCCCCGAATCTCGTTGACAATGGGAAATGGCCTCTCCATAATCGCAACTTAGTTGCGCTTGCGATTGATTTGCGCCCCCTGTCTTGACCGGATTCCGGCCCATGCTGGTCCGCCCGAAACGAGCTTTCGTAGCCGGCATGCTCGTCCTCTACGCGGGGATGATGCTGTTCGGGCAGGGCCTGCATCATCTGTTGGGATGCGACCACGAGCACGCGTTGCAGTCGAAGGTCCCCCACAGCTGCCCCTCGACCGCAGTTCGGGCGGTAGCGGCTGTCGAGCACGGCCACGATGCCGACAATTGCCCAATCTGCCAGTTCCAGGCGCAAGGCCAGCTTGCGGCGGCAAGCGTCGGCAGCGAGCTAAAACAAACCGTCGTTGCTGTCCCGCCGCTTTATTCTCCGCCGCTTGTGGCAGTCTTTGCCCTCGGCATTCCGGGTCCGCGTCCGCCTCCCTGCGTTTGACTCTCTGTGTCACGGTGGCCCCGCGGCCTTTCGCCCGGCTGATTGGCGATTGGTTCTGCGCGAGGGACTCCGGGGAGATGAGCGGCACGCTTCTCCTGCTCTGCGGCTAATCGCCGCACGGCATTGTGTCGATTGATCCGTCGACGGCCGTGAGCTGACCCAGTTGCTGGATTGCCGTTCTCGCCTCCGTTTGCGGCCACGCGCGAGGCGAATGGTTGGTCAGACCGCAGCCCCGTGCCGAAATCGCGGCGGAGGCGAGACGGATTTAACGACACCTCGGATCGCAAAAGAGCCGTGCATTCGACGTTTAGTCGGCGAACTCCTCAGCCGATTCCCCGAATCCGATGAGAATTCCCAGAGAGTGGGGTTGAACATGAACAAGTCCAAAAGCGCCCGAAGCGCATTTACGATGATCGAACTTCTTGTGGTGATTGCCATCATTTCGCTTTTAATTTCGTTACTGTTGCCGGCGGTTCAGGCGGCGCGCGAAGCCGCCCGGGTGACTCAGTGCCTTAACAATCTCAAGCAGATCGGCCTCGCCTTCCATAACTACGCGGACACCAACCGCTGCTTTCCGCCCTCGTACGTTCAAGGGTCCTCGACCGCGACCGGCGTCGTTTATGGCATACAAGTTCCCGATTTGGGCTACAACAACGTGAATGGATGGGGGTGGGGCGCCCTGATCCTGCCCTACATCGAACAGGGCAACCTCTACAAGAAAATCGACTTCAACCTGCCGTGCTGGGCGCCGCAAAATGCGACCGCCGTCCAGACCCAAGTCGCGACGTACCTCTGCCCTTCGTCGTCGAAGAAGGGCGCCTACGACCCGTACTCAGTGCAACAGTACACGGCAGGCAACAACGAGAATCCTGAGAATCCGGCCCCGTACAACCCGCCGATCTATTTTTCGCACGGCCACTACGCGCTCAACGCGGGTCAAAACGGGCCTTGGAACCGCTCGACGCCGTATTCCATCGATTTCAGCATTCCGGAACCGGTCACCATCGGCTCGAATGGACTGCCGCTCCCGGCACTCGAATGGGACATCATCAATGGGCCGTTTTATCGCAATTCCCACACGCGCCCGCGTGATGTCACCGACGGCTTGTCGTGCACCGTCTTCGCCGGAGAAGCGGATCCGTTCCTGACCGACAAGACCTGGGTCGGCGTCATTCCGTGGGGCATTACGCCACCCGGACCCGCCTTCATCGGCGACACCAACAGCGGTGGTTGCATGGTCGGCGTCCACAGCGGCCCCGACATCCACGACCATCCAAACGTCATTATTCACCCGCCGGACGATCCCTTCGGACACACGGATGAAATGTACTCGGAGCATTACGGTCAACAGGGGTGCAATGTCCTGTTTGGGGACGGTGCGGTCCGGTGGATCAGCGCGTTCATCGACCAGAATACGTGGTGGTATCTCTCGACGATGAACGGGGGCGAAGAGGTGTCGCTACAGACCTTGGGTGAGGGTGCTTAAGAAAAAGTAAGAAACAACTTCGGCCGCCGTCGCGACAGGCGGGGTGCCGCACGCGGGAGACAATAAAATGGACCTGAAACGAATCGTCGTTGCCGGTGCGGTTGCCGGCTTGTTAGTGATCGTCGGCGCCTGGTTGACCTGGGGGAGACAGCCTCCGCAGATCGGGGGGGACAAGGAAGCTTACGTGGTCGTCGAGGCGATCTTCACGGCCCTCTCGTCGAAAAGTGAGGAGCGACTCGCGAAAAGCGAGGAGCAGATGCATGCCCTCAGAGATGCCGGGAAATTGCCGGTTCCCGTCGCCGACTACCTGGATGGCATGATCAAAGACGCACGCGCGGGCCAATGGAAAGCGGCGACGAAGCAGATGTTCGTCTTTATGAAGGCGCAGCGCCGCCCAGACGCCTAGCCGGGTCGAAGGCCATCCGGCCGCGGCCAACTCGACCTGATCGATCGTTCTGATTGTGGTGCTGGCGACGGTTTCGACGAGTCGCTTAGAAGAATCTCCGAAGCCTCGACGAACCGTCGCCGGCAGCGCGCCGAAAGCGGCTTCCACGACCACAACGGCCGACCGCAACGTGCCGGCGCTGACCGCCTCGTCGGCGCCTTCTTGGGTTGGCAGGCTGCCGTTGCCATGTGCTTAATGATGGCGCAATCGTCTGCTCTCCGAGGCCAAACGCCTGTTGGCGCGGCCCGTGACAGCAGTTCCCGACGCGAACGGCAATCTGCGATCCCGGCTCGCAACGCGGTGCAGACGCGGGCGGCTTGCCCGCACGATCTGCCTTAGTGCCCGATTCTGGGACGGCAACCGCTGATTTTCGTCCAGTGCCTCGCGGCAGCGCGGTTTCTTAGACAAACGGTGCGGTCGTGCCGGTCCAATGGTGAGACTTCGCGCTGCGTTTTTTCGATCCGCTTGCCATTTATCGCGGGACGACGCAATGACCGATCTCACGAATCCGATCGTGATCAAGTTGAAGGGATTTCTGTTCCTGTTTCTTGGCCTCTTGCCGCCACGCTTTTGTTGTGCCTGCATCCGGAGTGGCGTGTCGCGTTGCTTTTGGGCGTGGCGATCTGGTCGTTCAGCCGCTTCTATTACTTCGCCTTCTATGTCATCGAGAAGTACGTCGACTCCAGCTACCGGTTCGCGGGGCTCCCGTCGTTTGCCCGCTACCTGATCGCTGAACGGCGACGGAGCGAAACTTCGCGGCCAAACTCACTTTGACTCGGTATTGGCGCGTTTGAGCGGCAGGTCGTAATAGAAGATGCGGTTGAGATCGTTCGGGCCGCCAATCTGCTCTTTGCCGATGACCAATCGATCGCCGACGAGCGTCCGTACCTGGATCGACCCGTCGGGATTGGTCACCAGGAATTCGGCCGGGTGGACAAAGATGATCGGCAGTTTGTTCTCCTTCGAGCGCGCCTGAACCATCGAGTCGTTCTGTTTCGACCCGAACATCCCTCCCGAGGGACAGATCAAGAATTCGGCCCCATTCTCGCGGAAGCGACGAACGACGTCCGAATATCGGCGATCCGCACAGATCAGAATGCCCATCTTTCCAAACGGCGTGTCGTGTACCGTCGAGACTTTGCCCGGCGTGTTTCGCACGACCTCTTCGTCCATCCGCTGCTTGTGATACTTGCCCAAGAGTGACCCGTCGGGACCGATCAGCACGGCCGTATTGAAGTGCTGCTTGCCGTCAGCCTCGAGAAGTCCTGCGACGAGGCAAATCTTGAGTTCGCGAGCCAGGCCGGCCAGCCGTTGAAGATAGGGGCCATTGGGAATCGGCTCCGCCAGCGTCTCGTACTGCTTTTTCGAGACGCTCCAATCTTCCGCCGAGTAGCCGTCCAAGAAACACTCGGTCGTGACCACCAGCTGCGCGCCGTGTTGAGCCGCCTCGCGAATCAACGGTTCGATCCGGCGATAGTTGGCTTCCTTGTCCGCGCGGATCCACTTAAGCACGATGCCCGCGACGTGCACTGTCGAGACCGGCTTCTCGTCGGCGGCAACCTCGGAAGCGTGTTGCGCCAAGGCAAGCAAAGTGGCTATGCTAATCGTCAAAAGCAGGAGCGGAACGCGGGCCGGCTCGCTCATCATCATCCTCTTGATCGCGCAAGTGAAGATGGCACCTCGAGCAGCCGTTGTAAGTTGCCTGCAAGCACGTTGGCGGCTTTGACTGGCTCCAGTCCTTCACACAGTTTAAGCACGCGGTCGCGCGTGGCGAGGGGCTCGTATTCGGGAAAGTCCGAGCCGACGACCATTCGGCGATCGAAGGTCCGCATCAGAAAACGCAGGTCGTCGTCGACCGAACTTCCCGCATACCGGTGGATCGTGAACGACAAGTCGAGCACCAGGTTCGAATGGGTGGCGACAACTTCGGAGACGGCCAGCACCTGCGAACCTCCCCCGTGCAGCAACACGATCTGCGTTTGCGGTGCCGCCACGGCCAGCGCATCGATCATGTCGGGCGCATTGCGGGTGGCGCGCCCCGGTTGGCGGAAGAGCGTATCGAGAAACACGATCAAGCGCCGATCGCCGGCCGAGCGCAACGCCCGGATCACCTTGACGTGGAGCGGATCGTAACCGTTGAGCCGCGGGTGGAGTTTGAGTCCGGCAAAACCCGCTCCCGCCAATTGCGCAACCGCGTCGGCGATCGCGTTCTCGCTGTCGAAAGTCGCCGGATTGAGCGAGCCGATTGGAACGAATCGTTCGGGATGGCGCCGCGCAGCGTCGAGCACCGTCTGGTTATCGATCACTCCGGCGATCGCCACCAGGCAAGCCCGAGCCGGCGCGCAGCGTTCGAGTTCCGCAACCAGCCGCTGGCAGCGCGCGTCCCGCTCGGTATTGCCGAGCCAAGTTCCGTCGGCGGTCACATGCGTGAGCGAGTCGAAGAACGACACGCCGAGTGAATTCACCGCGGCTCGTTCAGGTAGCGCTTCTGGCATACGGTCTCAAAAGTGTCCCACTTGCGACGGTCGATGCAGTCGAACCAGATATCTTCTTGCTCCTCGATGCGGTCGAGCGCCGTCAGGAATTCCTCGGTGAGTGCGGCGTGCGGGACAATCACCACGCCCGAATCGTCACAAACGGCGATCGCTCCTTCGTAGCGGGCGCGGCGCTCGGCGACGATCGCCGGGTCGAGCGGCCGAGGGTTTTTCTCGTTGTGGCAGCCAACCGGCGTTACCCCATGCAGCCAGATCGGCCAGTTCTCCTTGATCAGGTGCGGCGCATCGCGCAGGTTGCCGCACGCCACAAGGGCGGCAGCTTGCCGGTACAGGATGAGAAACTTGGCGACGAGGTGCCCGTACAAAGCGCGCTCTTCGCAATCGAAGTCTTCGGTCAGCACGACCGACCGCTCGGGCGCGTGGCGCAGCTGCTCGTGCAGCTCCCAGTTGCGGCCGTCGTGGGCATACGTCCAGAAGATCCTCCCGACCTTATGGTGACCGCGGTTGAGGGCCGCGACGCGCGGCAGCGCCCCCGTTTTCTCGAGGCAGTCCGTCACTTCCGCGGTCGAAATGCGGTTCCGCTGAATCTTGTCGATGATGTGATCGGTCAAGTGATGCACGGCTTGTCTCCTCGCCAAAGTCCAGCATAACAGATCGCTGCCGGCTCGAACGCGCGGATCGATCTCGTTCAATCCTCCAAATCGACAATCAATTCGCGCTCGATCCGCTCGCCGAGCGCCTGGGCGGCTCCTCGATTCTCGGCCGACGTAATCACATAGCCGTTTCTGCTGCGATCGTCTTCGACAGCAGGAACGCGATCGCCTACGGACTGATTGAACGCGATTTCGATCACGCCGCGGATCGACCGCAGTTCTTTCAAGTTGGGAAACGCCAGAATCCGCTTCCCCGCCGGCAGCCACAAGAACCGCAGTTGAGCGGCCCGCTGATGCGTGGCTACGACCTCGGGAGTCTCGCCCAGGAGGATTGAGATCAGGTTGGGCGTCGGCTCGAAGCCGCAAAGGGCCGGCACAATGTGCGAAGCGATTCGCGTCCCTCCGCCGCGGGAAGCCATTTCGACGAGCCACGGCTCACCAGCTTCGTCGATCAGGAATTCGCCGTGCGTGATGCCGAACGGAATGCCGACCGCCCGCACGGTTGCCTCGTTGGCCCGCGAGATCCGTTGCGTGACGTCCGCCGCAAAGTTGCCGGGCCACGTCAGAGTTCGAGCGACGCCAGGCAGGTCGACGTAATGGGCCTTGTCCGAGATGGCGAGCGTTGTCGGCCGTCCCTCGACGACAAAGCCCTCGACCGTGGCTTCCGTTCCCGCGATAAATTGCTCGAAGATCGTCTCGCCGATCGTCGACGCGGCTTTGGCGCGATCGAATGCCTGGATGATTTCCGACTCACTTGCCCGGTCGAGCCGGCTGACGCCGCGGCTCGACTGCCCGTCGGCCGGTTTGCAAAACACGAACGGACCGAGTTCGGCCACGACACGGACCGCCTCATCGGCCGTCCGGCAGATCCGAAAGGCCGGCTGACGGATTCCCGCGGCGGCCGCCCGCTCGCGCATTTGCCCCTTGTGCGTGGCGGCCCGAGCAACTTCAATGGGCAGCCCTTTCAAGCCCAGTTCGGCGGCCACCTGGGCCACCAGAGGAACGGCGAAATCGGTCTGCTCCGTCATCACGGCGTCGACCCGGCGTTCGCGGCCGATACGCACAAGCGAAGCCACGTCCTGCAGCGGCACTTGAAACGCTTCATCAGCGACCTGAAAGCCCGGCGCATTCGGCGTACCATCCGCGCAGATCACCACCAGTCCCATCTGCTGCGCCACGCGGATCACGGGGACCTGCCAGCGTCCGCCCGGCAAGAACAACAGCCGCGCGCCGCGGAAGCGGTTCTTCCACCGGGGATCGACTTCGACAAGCGCAGCTTCGTCGGACAACGGGCACCTCTTTCGCTTAACACTTATCGGTCAACGACGGTGATTGCAAACCGGCTCGCGACAGCGATAGACTCGATAAGACGGCCGCGAGGAGATCGTCCGCGGGTCGTCCGCTTTTCTCCGGCACCGCGTGGAATCGGGTCCGATTCCCGCTTCCGCCCGACCGGTCGGTTTTTCACTTTCCGGCGGAAGCCCATGCTGATCAGCGTCGTCACGACGTTGTACCGTTCGTCGCCGTACCTCGAGGAGTTTTATCGGCGGACGCTTGAAGCGGTGCGCCAATCGGCGGGCAGCGATCTCGCTGTCGAGTTCATTTTCGTCGACGACGGCTCCCCCGACGACTCTGCCGTGAAGGCCCGGGAGTTTCTCAAACGCCAGACTCCGGCCACGCTGGTCGAGCTGTCGCGGAACTTCGGCCATCACCGGGCCATTTTGACCGGTCTTTCCTTCGCCCGCGGCGACCTGGTTTTTCTGATCGACTGCGATCTGGAGGAGCCGCCGGAACTCTTTGCAGAAATGTTCCACACTCTCGAGCAGACCAAACACGGTGCCGATCCAGCCGATGTCGTTTACGCGGTTCCGCACCGTCGCAAGGGAGGAAGCTTCGAGCGCGTTTCGGGCGAGCTGTTCTACAAGTTGTTCAACGTGCTTTCCGACGTGCGCGTGCCGAATAGCTGGATGATCTGTCGACTGATGACGGCCCGCTACGTCCGCGCTCTGTTGGCCCATCATGAACGCGAGTTGTTTCTGGGCGGGCTGTTCGGCATCACCGGATTCCGCCAGGTCGGAATTACGGCCGACAAGGTTCATAAAGGCTCAAGCGCCTGGACGCTGAGGCGAAAACTCAAAGTCGCGCTGCAGGCGCTGACCGCATTTAGCGCCCGGCCGCTGTGGCTGTTGGCCGGCGTCGGCACGCTGATTTCCGGCTGCTCGGCCGTGGCCATCCTGTACATGATCGTTCGCGTCGGCGTCTTCGGGCTGCCGTACCAATCGGGCTGGGCCTCGACGATGGTGACGATCAGCTTTTTCGGCGGCTTGAACCTGCTGGCAATTGGAATTGTCGGGCTGTACGTGGCCCAGGTGTTCGCGGAAGTCAAAGGTCGCCCCTGCATCGTCAAACAGGTGCGCGCCAACTTCGAGCGCGAAGCGACGGCCCCGGCCCCGGGGTCGACGACGGGCATTCCCGGCAACGGAACGATCGCAGTTGGTTCGACCTCGGTCGAAATTGTCGCACGATCCGGGCCACCGGCAGTTTCGCCGAACGGTGACACAGCGAGGAGCGCGGGGTCTCGCCCCGCGTCGGAACCGCGCCATGCTTGAGGAAGATCGAGCCGACATTCGGGCGCGCTACGGGGCGCGCTTTCGGGAGTTCGGCTACGATCCACGAACGCTCGGTTGGCACAAGGGGCGGCAGCGGGTCCGCTTTGCCGCGGCCCTCGAGGCGGTCGGCACGCAGTTCGGTAGCCTGCTCGACGTCGGCTGCGGGTTCGGCGATCTGTTCGGATACTTGAAAGACCGCGGCTGGCAGGGAGACTATCTCGGCCTCGACATCTGCCCTGAACTCTTGGACGAAGGACGCAAGCGCTTCGGGCCGCTCGGGGCGCGGTTCGAATGCCTCGACCTCTCTTCGGAGTCGCTCGCCATTAGCGCCGACGTCGCGGTGGCAATCGGCATCTTCAACCACCGCCTCAAAGGCGACAACCTGGAATTCGTCGCGCAGATGCTGCACGCGATGTGGGCTCACTCGACCCAGGCCGTCGTCGTCGATTTCTTGAGCACCACAGCCGACCGGCCCAGGCGCGAGCTGTTCCATGCCGATGCGGACGTCATCCTGCGGATGGCGCTGGGCTACAGCAAGCGGGTGCGGCTCGACCATAGCTACATGCCTTTTGAGTTTCTGGTCGCGATCTGGCACGACGATTCGTACTCAGCCGATTGCCCGGTCTTCGCGCCGTACCTGCGAGAGGTGACGCCGCAGCCTCCTGGACCCTGAAATGTCGAGCACGCCAGACCCGGAACCTAAACGCAGCCGCGCCCGCGAACTAGCTCAATCTCACGTAGCGCGGGGAGACGCGGTGGGCTGGTTCGAGCCCCTCTACGCCGAGGCCCAAGGAAATCCCGAGCGTGTCCCTTGGGCCGATCTCAAACCGAATCCGAACCTGGTCGACTGGCTCGGCGAGGCAATTCGCGGCAACGGCCGAACGGCGCTTGTCGTCGGTTGCGGGCTGGGTGACGACGCGGAGCTGCTGACAGCCCGCGGTTTTCGCGTCACCGCCTTCGACGTCGCTCCGTCGGCAGTCGCCTGGTGCCGTCGACGCTTCTCGACGACTCCTGTGCGCTACGAGACCGCAGACGTATTGAATCCCCCTCAAGACTGGAACGGCGCGTTCGACCTTGTCTTCGAAGGCTACACCTTGCAGGTGCTTGGGGATGCGGCCTTGCGCAAGCAGGCGATCGGCCGCCTCGCCGCGTTTCCAAAGCCCGGTGGCAAGTTGCTGGTAATTTGCCGCGGACGTGAGCCCGGCGATCCCGAAGGGCAGATGCCCTGGCCGTTGGTCCGAGAGGAGCTCGCCGCGCTCGACGCGTGCGGCCTCACGCAACTCGCGTTCGAGGACTTTCTGGACCAGCACGAATCGCCCGCTGTGCGTCGCTTCCGAGCTCTGTATTCCCGGCCGGTCAGCGCGGCTACTTCCGCAGATAAGCCGTGACTTCGCGCACAACCTCGGTCTGCTCGTCGAGCGTGATCGTGTAATAAAACGGCAAGCGGATCAGGCACGCACTCGCCGAATCGGTCACCGGCAGCTGACGAGTGTCGCACCCGAGCTTGCGGCCCATCGGAGACGAGTGCAACGGCACATAGTGGAAGACCGCCCCGATTCCGCGCGCGTTCAAATGCGCCAAGAGCCCGTCGCGCGTCGCTGGATCAGGGGTCAGCAAATAGAAAAGATGGAAGTTTGTCGCGCAGCCAGCCGGAATGTGAGGGAGGCGGACGAGTCCCTCCGCGGCCAGCGGTTGGAAGCTGCTCTCGTAGTACTCGTAGATCTGACGCCGACGCTCGGAGATCGTTTCCAGATTCTCGAGCTGCCCGAACAGGAACGCGCCGACGAGTTCGCAGGGGACGTAGGCGGAACCGACGTCGACCCACGTGTATTTGTCGACCTGTCCGCGGAAGAATTTCTGACGGTTCGTCCCCTTGTCGCGAAGAATCTCCGAGCGCTCGACCAGCTCGGGCCGATTGACGCAGACCGCTCCCCCCTCGCCCGAGATGAAATTCTTGGTTTCGTGAAAGCTGTAGCAGCCCAGGTCGCCGAGAGAGCCGAGCGCCTTGCCCCGGTAAAACGCGTTCACTCCCTGAGCGGCGTCTTCCACGACGAGCATCCGATGGTCGCGTGCGATCGCCAGAATACGCTCCATTTCACAGGCGACTCCCGCGTAATGGACGGGAACGATCACCTTCGTTCGCTCGGTGATTGCAGCCTCGATCAGATTCTCGTCGAGGTTGAGCGTATCGGGACGAATATCGACGAAGACCGGCCGCGCGCCAACCCGGACAAACGCGCTGGCCGTCGACACAAACGTGAACGAGGGGAGGATCACCTCGT
>DASPSM010000297.1:0-5675 GCA_035623955.1 Planctomycetaceae bacterium | reverse complement strand
CCCGTCCCCAGCGTGATCGCGGTCCGCTCGATGGGCGAGCCCGCGTACAAGGCCGCGGCGAGTCCGTCACTCCGCTGACTTCTTGGGCGACCGTTACGCAGCTGCGGCATGGACACTCTTATCGGGGCAATCAGGACATCGCGGGGGGCCGTTCTGGCAATCAGGCCGGCGCCGCCCAGGAACCATCTGGGACCGATGTGGCCGGCGGAATCCGCTTGGACGTTTCGGCGTGGGGGAGACCTGCGCCGACGACGTCCGTGACGTCGAGTATTCCCAGCGGCCGTCCGTCGACGTCGACAACGGGCAGTTCGCTGATTCGATTGTGTGACAGGATTTCGATCGCCTCGCTGAGCAATGCGTCGGGGCCAATCGTCAACGGATGGCGCGTCATCGACTCGGCGATCGGCCGATCGAGCAACTCGTCTTGCCGCCGCTCGAGCAGCCGCGCCAAGTCGCTGTCTGTGAACAAGCCCGACAGGCGACCTTCCGCGTCGATCAAGATCACGGCCCCCGTGCGTCGTCCCGGACGCGAGGATTCTGCGAAGACGTCTCGAATCGACTTGGTTTCCGCCGCGATCCGCGCTTGCTCGCCCGTGCGCATTATCTCGCCCACCGATTTCAGCATTGCCCCCAAACTGCCCCCCGCGTGGTACAGCGCGAATTGTTGAGGCGTGAATCCCTTGCGACGTCCGACGACCAGGGCCAGCGCGTCGCCGACCGCCAACATTGCCGTGGTTGTCGTGGAGGGCGCCAGCGCGTGCGGCCCGGCCTCTTGCAAGCGGCCTAATTGGATCGTCGTCGCGGCCGAACGCCCTACGCTGCTTTGGCGTGTCGCGGTGATCGCAATGATGGGAATCCCGAAGCGGCCGACGCTGGGCAGAATGCGGCAAACCTCTTCAGTCTCACCGCTGTTGGACAGCACGATCAGCACGTCGTCTGTCGCCAGGCAGCCCAGGTCGCCGTGAGCCGCTTCTGCGGGGTGCAGAAAGTGCGATCGCGTCCCCGTCGACGACAGGGTGGCGGCGAGCTTGCGGCCGATGAGTCCAGCCTTGCCCATGCCGGTGACGACAATACAACCCGCGCACTGGCAGAGGATCTCGACCGCCTTGCAGAAGTCCTCGTCGAGCCCAGCCGACACGCGAAACAGGGCGCGGGCTTCGTCCTCGATGATTTCCCGAGCCTCACGAAGGATCTCGAATTCGCCGAACGGAATGACGGTGCGCTCAGCGACGGAACCCATTCGCGTCGTCCTTGACGGGGCACTGGGACAGGGCCGCGGAGTATATCCCCCGCTTGTCGGAGGGTCAATTGGATCCGGCGGCACGTGATCTGCCACAAGCGCTGTCAGCGACACGTGTTGCGGCGTCGCAACGAGGCCGCAATCCAAGCTGCCGAGGCCAGGGTGTCCGGCTTCTCGCGCGCCGGCAACGTCGTGTCGCCGGTGCGCATCAAGTCAGTGCCGAGCACGATTGGCCGCTTACGGTGTCGCGTTGGCCGGCTTCATCATGACGGGTGCTGGCGAGGGCGTGGCCGACGGCGCTGGCGTTGCCGGTGGTGCCGGCGGCGGTGTCGACGGACCATTCGGTGCCGTGGTCGACGGCGGGGCCGGGGCCGGCGGTATTGCGGCGGCAGCTGGACCAGTTATCGGCTGCGTCGCCGGCGGCTGCAGTGTTTCGACGCCCGTCGGGAGCTGATGCTCTTCAGGCTCCGTGCACAGGAAGTTCACAGGAATGGCGTGGCTGCGCGCCCAGGCGTTGCGCACTGCGTCCTTGTACGCTTCCGGAGTCCAGTCGGATTCAGCAAGCGTCACATTGTGGTAGTCGAGCAGCGTCCCCTTGCGGAAGTTCAGGTCCATGATGGCTTCCGCGTAGTTGACGAGGCTCGTGTAGTAGCTGGACTCGGCCGAGGCCAGGTTCGATTGGGCCGTGAGCACGAACGACAGCGTCGTGGTGCCGACTTCGTATTGATACTCGTAAAGCGCCAGCTCGCGCTCGGTCGCCAGGCGGCGGTTGAAGTACGACTGGGCCGTCTGATAGTTGACGGCCACGTTCTGGAACGCGACTGCCAACTCTTGCGCGACTTCCATTTCCTGCTCGGCGAGCCCCTCGCGGGCTTTGGCGATGCGGATCTCGTATTGCCGCACCTGCGACCAGGCGGCCCGGAAGCCGATCGGCATCGAGAATTGGAACCCGGCCGACCAGCCGGTTTGTCCCGCTTCGGCCAGCGAGGCAAAAGCGCTGGAATACGGCTCGGTCAGCTGCGACTGCTGGCTGATCAAGTCGTTGCCGAACGCGTTGACCTGGTAAGAGCCCACGAAGTTGAGCTGCGGATGGACGAGGCTCTTGGCTGCCCGCAATTGCAGCTCGAGGCTCTTGATCTGCCACTTCTGAGTGCGAAGTTCCGGTCGCCGCGTGAGGGCCTCGGTCAGCGACGTGTACCAGTCGGGAACGAATTTCGCGATCGGCGGCTCGTCGACCGGGCGAATGATGCGGCCGTCGTTCACGGGCAAGCCCAGCAGCCGCCGCAGACTCGTTTCGGCGTTATAGAGGTTATTCAGATCCGTCTCGGCCGTACCGCGCGTGTTATACAGCTGGTCGCGGGCCGTTGCCTCGTCGACGGGAGTGAAGCCGGTGGCACCGCCGATGTCGAGCTTGGCTTTAGCCTCGCGCCACGATCGAAGAGCGCTGTTATGCGCGACGACGGCGGTGTGATACAGGCGGTATTGCAGGTAGAGATTCCAGTAGGTGTTTTCGGTGTCGCGCAACAGAATGAGGGCGGAAAGCTCGAACGACCCCAACGCGACGTCATCGTTGATCCGCGCGATGGCCACGCCCTGGCTCACGCCGGTGACCGCCGAAAAGGCGCTGTTGACCACGCCGGCGATCCGCGTGAACTCGACGCCCGACCCGGCCCACAAGGGCTGCGTGTAAGAAACTTTCGCGAACCCGGTGTACGACGAAGGAAACAAGAGCCCCGGCGCGTTGACGTCGAGATAGCTCCACGAGTTCTGGAACTGGATCTGACCGCCGTTGGCAAAGGTCTTCGTCAGGGTGGCGTTGAAGGCGTCGGTGTGCTGTTCCAGCACGCTTCCGGCTCCGGCGCCGACGTTTTGCACGGGCGAGTTCACAATGTTCTGGTTGAAGCCGAACTGGTTGGTGATGGCCAACTGGGCGTCGAACTGTGACAGGGCGCCTTCCACGCCGAGCGAACCATACAGCACGCCCGATTCCGCGATGGCCGGATCGTAGACCGATGGCGCCGAGTTGGGGGCAGTCATCAGCCCGTTGCCCGGCGTCGTAAATGCGCCGGCGCTGCGGATCACCTTGTTGTTTGCCAGCGCCATCTCCAGCGCTTGAGCCAGCGTCATGTCCCAGACCTGGTCCTTGTCGCGGGTGGCGATTGTGTGCGGCTGACCAGTGGCCGTGACCTGGGCGGGGCGTTCTTCTTCCGTGGTCGGGAACTCGATCGACGTCGCGACGTCTTTGTAGTAGTCGGGCCCGTCCGGACCGAGGTAATGCAGGTCTTCCGGAGTCTTGCGGTAAAAGCAACCAGCCAGCGCGACGACGGCGGCAGTGACGACCAACGCGAGTTTCAGCCGCTGAAACCTCATGAATTCCCCCCTTGACCGGTCCTCAAACCGCGACGCCCGATGCAAGAGCCGTCGAGCACGCAGTCCATCGCGTTTGGCCCGACTTCGCGACTCTGAGAGTGTCGGATTGCGCCCCCGCGCGAGGCGGCGGCGCAATCCCGACAACCGTCAGGACCGTTAGAGCTAGTATCGGTCGGAAATCCGTTAGGATGTGACTGTATTCACAGAAGAGGAGCGGACTTGGGGCGCGTCGCGCGGAGGCGCAGTGAAGGCGCGCAAGGTTTGCGGCCACCCTGACACCGACAAGAACCGATGCACAGCGTGCGGGCGATCGGGGGCCCAAGATATCTCGCGCGCGAACCGTGAACGTCCGATGCGACGATCGTGCTCGAGGCCTCTGCGGGCCGGTTTCTGAGTGCTTGCAAAGCCCGTTTTCATCTGTTACGGTCGCGCCCGCTCCCAGCCAGATTCCTGGCGATTTTCACGCGGGTTTTTGAGAGGCATCCCGGCATGTACAAGGTCACATTGATCCCCGGCGACGGCGTCGGCCCCGAGATCGCGGAAGCCACCCGCAAGTGTGTCGAAGCCACCGGCGTCAGGATCGATTGGGACGTGCAGGAGTGCGGGATCGAGGTCATTCAGGCCGAAGGCAAAGTCCCCGATCGCGTCCTCAAATCGATCCGCGCCAACGGCTGCGCTCTCAAGGCGCCGATCACCACTCCGATCGGCAAGGGATTTCGCAGCGTCAATGTTTACCTGCGGCAGGAGCTCAACCTGTTCGCCTGTGTCCGGCCGTGCAAGCTGTACAAGGGGGTCCGCACCTTCTTCACCGGCACGAAAGTCGATCTCGTGCTCGTCCGCGAAAACACCGAAGACCTTTACGCGGGAATCGAATTCAAAGCCGGCGAACCGACCACGTCCCGGCTCATCGGCCAGATCAACGAGGCCAGCGCCGGAAAGAAGATCTCCACGGGCGCCTCGACAACGGGAGTCAGCATCAAGCCGATCTCTTACGAAGGGACGCGGCAGATCGCGGATTACGCCTTCGACTATGCGATCAAGCACGGGCGCAAGTCGGTCACGTCGGTCTGCAAGGCCAACATCATGAAGTTCACCGACGGCCTGTGGTACGACGAAACACGCGCGGTCGCGCTGGCGTATGGGGCGAAATTCGAGTGGCCTGATCTCGCCGGCGGCGTCAGGCCCGATGCGGAAGTCGCGTCCCGCGTGAAGCCAACCGCCAGCTCGATCGCCTACATCGAGCGGCTGATCGACAACATGTGCATGCAGCTTGTTCAAAAGCCCGAGGACTACGACGTCATCGTGACCGAGAATCTCTACGGCGACATTCTCAGCGATCTGTGCGCCGGGCTGGTCGGTGGCTTGGGAGTCGCCCCGGGGGCGAATATCGGCACCGAAGGGGCGATCTTCGAGGCGACTCACGGCAGCGCACCGAAGTACAAGGGGCAAAACAAAGTCAATCCGACCGCGCTGATCCTCTCGGCCAAGTTGATGCTCGAACATCTGGGCGAGAAAGAGGCCGCCGACCGGCTCGAACGGGGCGTCGCCGCCGTGATCGCCGAAGGCAAAGACGTCACGTACGACATGAAGGCCGACCGCAACGATCCGACGAGCGTCGGCACGCAGCAGATGGCCGAAGCCATCTGCCGCAAGATCAGATCCTTGTGACGGCAGCGTGAACTTCGCGAGCTACCGCGAGCTGATTTCCGGCCGTTCGCGCGGCCCAGTCGCCGGTGTTGCTCGAAGCGCCTTGTCCTTTGCGTCAGCCTTCTATGGGGCCGCTGTCGGCGCTCGAAACTGGGCGTACGACGTCGGGGCGCTCAGAACGTGGACGGCTGCCGTTCCCGTAATCAGCGTCGGCAACCTGACCGCGGGCGGCACGGGCAAAACGCCCATCGTCGCCGTTCTCGTCGACTGGTTCGCGTCGCGGGGATTTCGGCCGGTCATTCTCAGCCGCGGCTATCGTGCCCATGCCGGCGCGGTCAACGACGAGAAGCTGGTTCTCGATCAGCTGTGCCCCGGAGTGGTGCATCTTCAGGGCGCGAGCCGCGTCGAGTCTGCCAGC
>DASPSM010000262.1:0-2889 GCA_035623955.1 Planctomycetaceae bacterium | reverse complement strand
GACGGCACGATGATCCGCGGCAAAGTCGGCGGCGACCTCACCCTGGCCCAGGGCTACGACGCCGCGCGGCTGGTCGGGCTCAACACGCTGGGGAGCGTTCGCGCCGCGCTCGGCAGCCTCGACGGCGTGGTTCGCCTCGTGAAAGTGCTGGGAATGGTCAACTGCACCGCCACGTTCGGCGATCAGCCCAAGGTCATCAACGGCTTCAGCGAGCTAATGGTGCAAGTCTTCGGCGACAAGAATGGCAAAGGAGCCCGCAGCGCGGTGGGCATGGGCTCGCTCCCCAACAACATTGCCGTCGAGATCGAATCGATTTTTGAAGTTCATCGGGACCGTCAAGTTTGAAGTGCAAGGGGTGGCTGGGGTCGAGCGTAGCGAGCCCCCAGAATCGAGCGATCTGGGGGCGAACCGAAGCAGTTCGACCCCAGCCACCCCACCGAGGTGCGGCCTGAGTCATGAGCGACGTCTACGAAAAACTCGGCGTCAAAACGATCATCAACGCGGCCGGGACGCTGACGACGCTCGGCGGCTCGTTGATGCCTCCGGAAGTTCTGGCCGCGCACGCGTCGGCGGCGCAACATTTCGTCGATATCGGCGCGCTGGCGAACCGTGTCGGCGAACGGATTGCGGCACTCGTCGGAGTGGAAGCGGCGCTCGTGACGACCGGCGCGGCGGGGGCGATGCTGCTGGCGACGGCCGCCGCCGTCACCCGAGGCGATCCGCAGCGGATCGCCCGTTTGCCCGACGCGTCGGGGATGAAAAATGAAGTCATCACGCAGAAATCGCATCACACCGGCTACGACCATCAGATCACCGCGTGCGGCGTCAGGCTGATCGACGTCGAGACGCGGCGCGAGCTGGAGCAGGCGATCAACGAGCGGACCGCGATGATGCTGTTTTACAACCTGCTCGAGCCCGACGGGAAAATCAAAAGTGAAGAGTGGATCGAGGTCGCCAGGCGGCACCAGATTCCGACGCTCGTGGATGCGGCCGCCGATGTGCCTCCCCTCGACGCCCTGTCACGCTACAACAAGCTCGGCTTCGACATGGTCGCCTTCAGTGGCGGCAAAGCGCTGTCGGGCCCGAGCAATACGGGGCTCCTCTTGGGGCGGAAGGACCTCATCGAGGCGGCAAAGCTCAACGCCAGTCCGCACGAAGGCACGATCGGCCGCATGCTGAAAGTCAGCAAGGAGGACATGGTCGCCTTGTGGGCGGCGGTCGAGCGTTATGTGCGCAGCGACCACGAAGCGGAATGGCGCGAGTGGGAGCGCCGTGTGGCCGAAATCGAGAAGTTGCTTGGCGGCATTCCAACGGTGACGACGCAAAGATTCGTGACGCCGATCGCCAACCACGTGCCGCACCTGCTGGTCTTCTGGGACGAGGCGCGCGTGCGGATCGACCGGGAGCAGGTGACGAAGCAGATGGCCGAGGGAACTCCGCCGATCGCGCTGGGTCGCGTCGGGGGCACGGGGGATCGGGGGCTGTTGGTCTCGGTCTTTCAGCTCAAGCCCGGCGAGGAGCAGGTGGTCGGCCGGCGGCTCTGCGAGATCCTGAGCGCAGCTGTCTCCTGAACGCGTCAGGGTGGCTGGGGTCGAACCGTCTGCGGTTCGCCCCCAGGGATGTCGCAACTGGGGGCGGCGAAGACGCCGACCCCAGCCACCCGCCACCCGCGGCATCCGACCCGTCGCTACTCAGGCGGCGAGGGCGACGGCGGGTCGAGCTTGACGATCTGGTCGAAGTGCGTCAGTTCGAGGACGTCTCGGACATCGGCCGACGGATGGCGCACCGAGACGACGACGCCACGCTTCACGATCGAGGCCAGCACGCCGAGGAATCCGCTGGGCACCATCACCACGCCTTCCATCTCGAAAGCCATCTCGCGGCAGCCGGTCCGGTCGAGGAGTGTGCCGATCTCGCCCAGATAGCGACCCAGCGCGTGTTCGGGGGGCAAATCCTGCCCGCCAAACCCGATGACCAGAACCGGCTCGGTTTGCAGCACTTGCAGCCGGCTGGCCAGCTCCGTCATTGGCGGCGCGGTCTTGGTTTCGCGACGCAGGATCCCGGTGCTCGTCGCGCCTGCGGCGCGGAGCGCTTCGATCGCCTGGCTCCGCGAGGGAAAGACCGGCCAGAGCATGTTGAGCTTGGCTTTGCGGAGGATTTCCTGGCCGAAGGGGGAGACGTTGCACAGCGCCATGCCAGCCCCGCATTCCCGCGCGCGCTTCCAGGCCATGCACAGGGTGTCGAGCAACAGCGAGCCGAAGTATTCGGCGTTGGCAAAATCGAAAACGACGGCGCGCACGTCGGGATCTCGAATCTTGTCGATCAAGGCGTTGCGATCGACCGCGAACTCGGGGCCTACAAGACTGCCGCCGCCGTCGCACAGATACGCAATCAGGGTCTCACCGGCACGTTCGGTCGCGATGAATTTAGCGGGGCTCGTGCTCATCGCCACTCCCCTCGAGATGGTTGGAACAAGCGAGCCGACGGTCCCGGCCCGCCCGAGGATTCTCCGCGATGTCCGCGAGGTCTCCCGACCAGCTTACTCACCGGGCACCTCAATAGACTAGTGGCTCGATCCAATAGTCCTGCCGGGTGTTGGTCGCGGCCGTCGACCACTTGTAGGGGAGCACGTCGGGCACGACGCTGACGCCGGTCGTGAATTTCAGGGGGTATTTGCCGCCGCTGTCGTAGACTATCTCGATAAAAAACGCGGTGAATCCCGTATCGGGCCGGGAAACGCGCGCCGCATAATTCCCCTGCGCGTCGGGCTCGAGGGGGGTCGAATGCCACGCCCTGCCGATTACGTCGAGCCGAAAATCGCGGGCAAAATGGTCGGTCGCCTGCCACAAGTTGACCTCGCGCGGACGGTCGACGGGCGTGACCCTCAAC
>DASPSM010000240.1:0-5423 GCA_035623955.1 Planctomycetaceae bacterium | reverse complement strand
ACGTGGTATTCCTTCGACGGCGCTTGTGGAGAGCGCGCTCGTCAGCGAAAGATGCCAATCATCGGCGACGGCCAAGGTGTGTGGTCGTGGATTCACATTGAGGACGCCGCCCTTGCCACCGTCGCGGCCCTCACCGCGCCGGCGGGCATTTATCACATCGTCGATGACGATCCGTCACCGATGAGCGTCTGGCTGCCCAAATTCGCGCAGGCGATGGGTGCCCCGCCACCTCCCCGGATCACCGAGCAAGAGGCCCGCGAAGTCGCCGGCGAAGATGCCGTGTACTACGCAACGAAGCTCCGCGGCGCGTCGAACGCCAAGGCGAAGAGGACATTCGGCTTCAAACCCCGCCGATTGGAGTGGCTGAGCCAGTAAACCGTGCTGTCGATTCGGGGCGAGATGCGATCCGGTCCGGCGTCGATTTCGATCGCCGACGTCAATTCGGATCACCGGGAGGCTCGACGCGGCCGCCCGATTTCAGCACGCGTTCCGCGATCTGGACGGCCTCGTCGTCGACGCCGGCCGTCGCCATCTGTCGCAGGGTCGCATCGATGTCGTAGTCGACGCGCCGCAACGAGACCTGGCCGTTCTCGATGACGGCGTACGCGCACCGCGGATCGCCGTCGCGAGGCTGCCCGACGCTGCCAGGATTGATCACTTGCAAATGACCCAGATTGAGATGAAACGGGATGTGTGTGTGGCCCACGCAGACGAAGTCGGCATTGATCGACTCGACGCGTGTCCGCCAGGTCTCGGCGTCTTCCAACAGATACTCGTCGAGAGGATCTCGCGGTGTGCCATGCACGAGGTAGAACGATTTCTCGTCGACAGTGATCCGCTTCGTCAAAGGCAGCCGAGCCAAATATTTGACTCGCGATGGGTTAAGCATGCGCCAGTGGATGGGCCGCGTCATGGCAGCCAGGCCGCGAAGCCCCGAGCCGTGCTTGGCGGGAATCCGCTGTGCGACCGCGTGATCGTGATTGCCGCGGACGGCTGCGGTGGCTCTCTCCCGCACCCAATCGATGCAGGGGAGCGGATCGGTCGCGTAATCGACCAGATCACCCAAGAACAGGCAAACGTCGTACGTTTCCTTGATCGCGGCCAGCGCCGGCCAATTCGAATGGATGTCGGCCAGAACTAGAATCTTCATCAGTCGTTGACTGTCATCCCCTGATCGCCCTCCCGGCCACGCTGCGCCTCCCTGCGGAATTTATGGTACTCGCCCGGTCTCCCCGCCCAAAGCCCAATGACGGATGCCGCAGCCGACCAGGTACCGGCATCGTCCACTCAGAAGCGCCGACGCTATTGACTCGGCCAGGTAACCTCCTGACCGTCGTTTCGCTCCAGCATGCGCGGGAGTTGCTCGACGGGCGTGTCGTTGGGCAGAAATCGCACGCTGCCGTCGGCGAAGGCGACCTGCGCTCCCCCTTTATGACGGCTCGAAATGCTCCAGCCCGCTTTGCAATTGATGCCGCGCACCGCTTCCTCGTAGCTCATGTCCTGCGGCTCGAGCCAGTTGATTCCCGAATGAATCGCTTCCACCAACAGAATCGTGTTGGCCGTGCCGTCGGTGATGTCTTTGATCCCGATTGGCGTTGCGCCGGGAAACACAGTATTCGGCCCGACCACCACGAAATAGTTCGCCTCGGTCGTATTCTCCAGGTCGGACGCACAGCGAAAAATGAGCGGCGTCTGGGCAGCCAGCGCCCGATTATGCGGCCCGTCCCAGGGCTCGTCGAAACGATATTGCTTGTACAAGCCGCCTTCCTCCAGAAAGCGCAAGAGCAGCACCCGCCAGCTATGCATTCGGCGCCCGTTCTTGTCCGCGACATACGCGGGCGGGAAGCAGCCGTAGGCGTCGTGGTAATTGTGCATTGCGAGCGCGAGTTGCTTGAGGTGGTTCTTGCATTCCGTTCGCCGCACGGGTCGGCCGTCATCCGTCTGCACAGCCGGAAGCATCATGAAGAGAAAAAGGCCAACCAGCAGAGCGACGCCACCCCACACGATCACCTTCTCGAGGATCCGGTCCGTCGAAGGGCTCCAGAGGGGGGGCGGCGTTCCCATGGCGTCAGACCATTGCGTCGCTCAGAGTCGAAACGGGCGAGTGGTTCGGCGGTTGGCCGAAAGCGGTGCAAATCGCCTCGACCAATTCTCCCTCCGGTCGGGAGAACCAGATGACTTCGTCCCCCTTGAGCGCGGCGATCGGCAACCCGTCGACGTACGCAACGCGGTTCGAAGCAAAACTCGGCACGCGCTGGTGATCCGTGACGATGCCGACAAGATTCAGCGGATCGGCGCCGGAAACGATGATTAACTGCTTCGCCGCTTCTTTATCGCGCAAAGCTCGCAGCTGCCCGACGGTGTCGGCCGTGCCGAATTGCTCTCCCGCGACGCCCGCGACGAAGCGGCCGCCACGTATTTCGCCGCGGGCTTCCAGTCGTCGGTAAACCTGCAACAGCTCATACCAGCGGGGCGCCCCCGGCTCGCGCACGAGCAGATCGCGAAACACGACCCCCCACCGCCTCAAAAGTTGCCAGGCCCATTGCTCGACGACGTGCTCGCGACCCGGGTCTCGTCTGTTGGTCGATTCGGCCACCGGAGCGGGGGGTCGCCAGAGCGACCACCGCCCGGCTCCGCCACCCACCCGTTTCCTCGTGAGGCCGGGGCGTCGATGGTGCCGGGCGTGGGGTCGCGCTGAATTCGACCGGTTTCCGACGAGCTGTCGCAGGCCGCCGAAGCCGTCCGCAGTCAGCAAGCCGCGCGTGACCAATTCGCCCAGCACGTCTTCGATCTGCGAAGGGAGCATTTGCGTCAGGCGGGCCACGTCGGCGGCAAACATCGCCCCCTGGGCGGCCAGCAGTTCGAGAACTTGTTGGGCTGGACTGCTGAGCTGCTCCGCGGCAACCGCCGGCGGTCGAGTTGCGGCGAGCCATTCGAGATCGGGCCGCAAATAAATCGAGATTGGTGCCAAGCGGGTGATGGCAGCCATCGGGCGACTGCGATCGAGATTGGGAGGCGACGGATAGAGCCGTCCCCAACCCACGTCGCCCGTGAGGCACAACTCATCAAGCCATTGTGGCTGATAGGCGGAAATGCGAGCGGGCAACAGATCTCGTTCCCAGGCGACGGTCGGCGCGTCGATCCCCTGTAGCATGGCAATGACGTCGAAGAGCCCGTTAGTGCCATGCTTGCGAGTCTCGGCGAGCAGGCCATGATGCCCGGCCAAATATCGCCAATACGTCGAGACATCGACCGGCTCGATTTGTTTACGCAGTCCCTCGATCGTCAACCGATGAATCCGCGCCAGTAGCCGGCGATGACACCACTCAATCTCGGCCGGGGACAAGTTCGGGGCCACACCCTGGTTCGCCTCACCCCTAGCCCCTCTCCCGCAAGGGCCGAGGGGGGAAAGAGTGCTGGCGTTGGCGTGTTCCGGGTGAGGTGACGTGACGCGCAAATCCTCTCCCCTCTCCCCTCGCGCGAGAGGGGCCGGGGGTGAGGGGGCACCCTGGCGCCGTTCCAGAATCGCGCACAGAGCGTCGCCCTCCCGAAGACTTTCGGACGGAGTGAATCGGCCGCGGAGCACGACCCCCTCGCCTTCGAGCGCTTCGAGCGACCCCTCGGCCTGGCCCAACGTAATCGACAGCCGCTCAGCGATTCGTGAGGCAGTAATCGGACCGCATGTCTCCACCAATCCGCGAACGGTGGCGACGCGAGCCTCGACCGAGGTCCAGTCGTGACGAACGGTCGCGGGCGCTTCGATCTGTGGGTCGATCGGTGCGTCGGGGAAGATGGCTCGCGCGGCCGGCAAACGTTCAGCCGGAATCCACGCGGCTCGCCCGTCAGGCAATTGCAACTGCGACGCCCGGCGGCCGGCGACCAGTTCGTCCATGTAGGGCCGCCACTCGCCGGCTTCTTCTTCAGGCAACAGAATGCGGCTCAAGAGCAGGTCATGCAGCTCGTCGGCGTCGCGCACGAACGGCTGCGACTCGCGAACGACTTGCTCGATGGCCCCGGCGTCGAGGCGGCCCAGGTCGCGCACCGCCTCGATCGACATCACACGCGGAGTCGATACGGCCCGGGCGCGACGCTCCTGAATTTCGCCCCCATCCAGAAATGCGTAGGGCATGGCGTTGAGCAACTCGGCCGCGAACGGCGACGGCTCGCGCGTATCGCGGGCGACGTACGTGATCTCGCCCCGCTCGACTTGGCGCAGGACATCCGTCAACCCGTCGATGTCGAGGGGCTCGTGCAGGCAATCCTCCATGGTTTGCCGCGTGAGTGGATGGTCGGGCAGCTCGATCTCGCCGGCCGTGTGCTCCTGACAGCCAGTGAGCCGGGGAAAAACCGCCGACAGCAGGTCGTCGGCGCGGAACCGCTGCAGCGCGGGCGGAACTTTCCTGGCCCCGCGCCGCCGCAAGACTTGCAGGGCCCGAGTGACGTTCCATCGCCAGCGCATCTGGAACATGGGAATTCGCAGCACCGCCTGTTCGCAAAGCTCGCGCAGGTTGTCGGCGGTGACGATTGGAAACAGGCTTTCGATCGGAAAACTGTGCTGCGGACCGATCGACAGCATGTAGCCGTCGTCGTCGGCCGTGGCCTGCAGCTCGAAGTCGAACGAGCGGCAGAACCGTTTGCGCATCGCGAAGCCCCAGGCGCGGTTTACCGCTCCGCCGAACGGTGCGTGCACGACCATTTGCATCCCGCCCGTCTCGTCGAAGAACCGTTCAAAGACGATGCGGCGACAGGTCGGCAACAGCCCGATCGCCGCTTTCTGCGCAGCTGCGTAGGCGACGATCTGACGGGCCGCCTCCTCCGAGCAGCCGGTCTCGGCGACGACCCATTTCTCGGCGGCCGGCGGGTCGCTCAATTGCGGCTCGAGATCCTCACGGAACCGCGACACTTCCCAGGAGAGTTCGAGCGTCCGCCCGGGCGCCTCGCCCAGCCAGAACGGAATTGTGGGCGCCGCTCCCTTCGCGTCGACTACATGCACTTCACCGCCGCGCACGTTCAGGATCTGCCAGGAAGTGTTTCCCAGCAGGAAGACGTCTCCCCGCATGCTTTCGACCGCGAAGTCTTCGTCGAGCGTGCCGACGACGGTCTCGTCCGGTTCGGCGACGACCCGATACGAACCCACTTCAGGAATCGCGCCGGCGTTGGCGATGGCGGCCAGGCGTGCCCCTTTGCGGGCTTTGATCCGCCGGCCGACGTGATCGTGGTGGAGATAGACTCGTCCACGCCCCGTATCGCGTGCGATGCCTTCCGATAGATATTCGATCGTCCGGTCAAAGTCATTTCGCGAGAGATTGCGATAGGGCTCGGCTCGCCGGCAGAGCGCAAACAGGTCGTCGACGTTCCAGTCCTGGGCAGCCGCCTCGGCGACGATCTGCTGCGCGAGCACGTCGAGCGGCGCCTGAGGCATG
>DASPSM010000210.1:0-2351 GCA_035623955.1 Planctomycetaceae bacterium | reverse complement strand
ATTTGCCTGCGCGAACCCTTCCGCGAGGCCCGAGGTCTGCCCAGTAAAGCCTGCGTTGCGACACGCAAGGCGGACGCGTTGCCCGGTGGTGAGAGCCGATCGTTCGTGCATTCCGTTTAATATAAGGTCCAAAATCCAAGGTCCAAGACCGGACGTCCCAGGTGAGAAGGAAATTCGTTTCGGCAAGTTCTTTCTTGACTTTGGACCTTGGACCCTGGGTGTGCTCGGCAAAGCCAACAGCTTGAGTGGTGCGCACAGCGGGGCTCAGATCGAATTGAACCCGCGGGTTTCAGCGACGCGTCAGCAGAGCCGACACGGTGATGTAGTGCCAGCGATATCGCTCTGGCTCCGCGCGCAGGCGTGCCGAGACCCGCTCGTAAACTGCGTCGACGATCGAAGCTCCAGCGGCTGATTGATGGAGGGCCGCGCGCACAACCGGCTCGGAAATGGCCCGCAGGAAGCCCGTAAAGCCCGCCGCGTAGATCTCTGCGTCACCCGTCCTTTCGAACTCCTGGTAAAAGGGAGTCGAGATTTCGAGCGCTTCGGCGCGGTCGATCGAGAAGGCCCCCCTCACCGGCGAGTCTTCGCGCTCAAGGGGTGCGAGCAGCTCCTCAACCGAGCGGTAATAGAGGGGCATCGTCAGGCCTTCGTACTCGGCTTGCTCTAAGTGCCCCGTTGCGACCAGGTCGCGACACGCGTCGTTGAGAACGTCCAACAGCCCGTCGACGACTCGCGCCTCGTCCGTCTCGCCGGGCGTCGAGACCAACAGCTTGCCGCCGCGCACCAGCTCTTTGGCCCGGCTGTCCAAGAAGCGGGTGAGATCGTGTTCGGCCTGGCGCGCGAAGGCAGCGACCACATCGGGCGAGGCCGCGCGCCCCGGGTAAAGCGGATGCGGGCGTCGGCAGGCGACGAAATCGGTCAACGGAACAGTCGGCAACTGGTCAAGCCAGACTATGGAGTTGAAGCTGGTGGCAAAGTGCACATTGCCCGGCGGCAGCAAAGGCCCATAAAACGAGCCTCCAACTGCACTGTGATGAACTCCCCCGGGAAACAGACCACTCCGCTGCGCCTCATCGAGGTTGGCGAACAACTGGTTGAAGTTGTTGCTGCACAGGTCGCTGTAGATAGCCTGCAGCGGCTGATCGGTGCGGCGTCTGAGCCCCCGGGCGATTCTCGCCATCACGCGGAGGGCGTTGCGGCCTTCGGACGAACCGAGATCCAGAGCGACGACGGGGACTCCTGCCGCTGGCAAGGGGAGCTCGGCCACGGCCCCGTCGAGCCAGTCGTGCAAGGCCTCGATCGAGGAGAGCTGGGCTCCCGAGTGCCGGTCATAATACCCCGCGCCCTTCATCCCCGTGGTCGACGGCATGACTTTGGACTTTAGACTCGGACTCGAGCGGTCACTTCGGCTTGGCGATCACCCGCGCCGACTTGATCGTCACGTCGCTCACCGGTCGGTCGCGGTTGTCGGTTTTGACCTCGCCGATTTTTTTGACGACGGCCAGGCTGGCGGCGTCGGCCGTTTTGCCGAAGGCCGTGTATTGCCGGTCGAGATGGCTGTGGCGATCGAGGCAAATGAAGAACTGCGATCCGGCCGAGTTCGGGTCGCTGGTGCGGGCCATCGACAGAACGCCCGCCTCGTGTGGCGTGGCGTTGAATTCAGCCTTGATGTTGTAACCGGGTCCGCCGGTGCCGGTGCCCAGGGGGCAGCCCCCCTGAATCATGAAACCTTTAATGATGCGGTGAAACAGGACCCCGTCGTAGTAGCCGATCTTGGCCAGCCCGAGCATGTTCTTGACGTGCCCGGGAGCGGCCTTTGCGTCGAGGTCGAGCACGATCTTGCCCATCGAGGTGTCGAGCTCGATCTGATAGGTATTCTTGTCGAGGTCGAGTTCCTTGACGGCGGCGTCGACTTCGGCTTTGCGGCTGGCGGCCATGAGGACTCCTTCTGCGGCACAAAGAGCCGCGCACGAAGTAAGCGGTCTTCGATTTTGGTGTTAAGCAACCCGATGGCCGCTTGCCTTCGTGCGCGGCTCCGTCAGAGATCGTTTTCCCGTGCCCTAGGCTAACCAAACCGCGACAGTTCGTCATGTGTGGGCATCGCCAGGCGGAGCGCCAAAACCGCCGCCTCCAGGCGTCTCGATCGTCAACACGTCGCCCGGCTGGACTTCGATTGCAAACTTTCCGCCGAGATCTTCGCTGTGGGTCGAGCCCGCGCGCGTCAGTGTATTGCGACCCTTCGCGCCGTCGCTGCCGCCATCCAGGCCGAAAGGGGCAAACGCTCCGCGCCGCTCCGAGAGCATCGACACCGTGAGCGGACGCAAAAACTCCAAGCGGCGGACCACCCCATT
>DASPSM010000184.1:0-15032 GCA_035623955.1 Planctomycetaceae bacterium | reverse complement strand
GCCGTCCGGAAAAGAGAATCTCCCGAATGTCGTTTATGGTATTTCCGGCAAGAGCGGGCACAAAATCAAAAATTGATGAAGATTGAAGGGGTCGAGCGGGGCCGTTCTGTCGGACAGCGATCGATCCGGATTCTGCGGGCGAAAACACCGGCCAGCGGCCCGCCAGCCGCGAATTCTTGACAACGGGACGCCGGGATCACATCCTGAGTGGTGCCGACGCGTGATCGGGCGCTCGCTGCTTTGTGCCGCATGGTGCGTTTTGAAGGGTAATTCGATGGACGAGAAATGGGTCAAGCCGACCGCCGAAGAGTTGCCGGTTAATGGCGAATGCACGGCCTATTCGGGGATCGATGCCGTGCGGATGGTCGGTGAAGAACCGGCGATCGTGAGTCCGTCGGCAGCCTCCGCCGAATAGCCGTTCGCCCGTGCGAGTCCGTCTTCTGGGCACGGCGGCCGGCGGCGGCTTCCCGCAATGGAACTGTGCCTGCCCGAATTGCGACGGATTGAGGCGCGGGTCGGTAAAGGCCCGCCCGCGGCGCGAGTTCTGCGTCGCGGTCACCGGCAACGAGCGCGATTGGTTCCTGATCAACGCTCCGCCCGACGTGCACGCGCAAATCGCCGCGTTTCCTCCGCTCGCGCCGCGCGCGGACGTGCGATCGACTGCGATTGCCGGCGTGCTGCTCACCAACGCCGATCTCGATAGCGTGCTTGGCCTGATGACCCTGCGCGAGGGGCCGCACATCACCGTTTACGCCACGTCCGGCGTGCAGCGGGCGCTCGAAATGGGCGGGCTTTCGCCGCCGAATGTACTGAAAAACTATGCGCCGCCTGTCTGGCGCGAACCCGCGACAACCCGATCGCCGCTCCCCCCTCGCGGTGGGCCGACCAGCGGACTGGAATACGAGGCATTCGAGGTCGACCAGCACGGACCGCGCTACCTGGCCCCCGACGAGAGCAGCTTCCACGAGGTCGTTGCGGATCGGGTTGGCTACAGGATCTGGGACGCGACGAGCGGCAAGCGGCTTGTCGTACTCCCGGGAGTCACCTCGCTCAGCCCCGGAGTTTCGACGCCCAATTGCGATCTTCGCGAGCGAATCGATGGCTGCGATTTGCTGCTGCTCGACGGCACGTTTTGGAGTGAGGATGAACTCCGAAAAAAGGTCCCGCAGGCTGGAACGGCAAGCGAAATGGGGCACCTGCGGGTAGGCGGGCTTCGCGGGAGTCTCGATCAGCTCAAGACGTTGAACGCCCGCCGCACGATCTACGTCCACGTGAACAACACCAACCCGATGCTGATCGAGGATTCGCCCGAACACAAAGCGGTTCGCGCGGCCGGCGCCGAAGTCGGTTATGATGGGCTCGAGATCGAGTTGTGAGCCCAATTGCATGACCGACAAGCCCGTCGAGCTGTGGAACGCGTCGACCTTCACGGCGAAGCTGCGGGCCGTGGGCGAAAAGAGCTACCACGATCGCCATCCGTTTCATCAGCAGATGAACGACGGCTTGCTCACCCCGCCGCAGATTCGCTGCTGGGTCGCCAATCGCTTCCACTACCAGCGGCACCTGCCGATGAAGGATGCCGCCATCATCGCCAATTGCCCCGTGCCCGACGTGCGCCGCGCATGGCGGCAGCGGCTGATCGATCAGGACGGCGCGGTCGCCGGCGAAGGCGGGATCGAGGCGTGGCTGAAGCTGGCGGAGGCGACTGGTTTGACGCGCGAAGAAACGTGGGACGCGCGGCACGTTGTGCCAGGCGTGCGCGCGGCGGTGGCATCGTACGTCGATCTCGCGCGGACGCGTCCCTGGCCGGTGGCCGTGGCCTCGTCGCTGACCGAGCTATTCGCTCCCGATCTGATGGCCACGCGGGTCGCCGCGTTCCGCCAACATTACACCTGGATTCCCGCCTGGGGCCTGCAGTATTTCGAGTCGCGGATCACACTCGCGCGAAAGGACTCGGAGCACGGCCTCAGCACAACGCTCGCCTATTGTGACACGCCCGAGCTGCAGCGTGCCGCCGTCGAGGCCCTCGCGGAAAAGTGCCGCATCCTGTGGACGATGCTCGACGCGATCGCCCAGGCGTGCGAGCCCGGTCTCCCGGAGCGCCTCGATGTCTGACCGCTCTGATGATCGCCCGGCACTGGCCCGCAAGACGCGCCTGCGGCGCGACCCGCTGACGGGTGAGCCGCTGCTGCTCTTTCCGGAAGGAGTGCTACGGCTCAACCGCTCCGGGTCCGCGATCCTCGCGCTGTGCGACGGGCGCCTCAGTGGGCGGGCGATCGCCGCGGAGCTGTCCGAACGATTTCGGGGCTCGGCTGGCGAAGTCGGTCGCGACACAGCGGCCTTTCTCGAAGATCTCGATGCTCGCGGATTACTCGACTGGAATCTGCCGGACCCCAAACCGATCGATTTCCCCGCCAGCGATGCACGCACCGCCGGATCTGCGGCGTCTTCGAATGTCGAGCGGCCGCTCGGCCTGCTGGCCGAGTTGACGTACCGTTGCCCTCTCGGATGTCCGTACTGCTCGAATCCAACGAGCCTGCGGCATGATGGAAGCGAGTTGACGACCGACGAGTGGGAACGCGTCATCGGCGAGGCAGCCGAATTGGGCGTGCTGCACGTCCATTTGTCGGGCGGCGAACCGCTTTTGCATCCCGGGCTGCCGAAGCTCGTGTCGGCGGCTCGCGCAGCCGGCCTTTATACGAACCTGCTGACGAGCGGGATCCCTTTTTCGCGCGAAACGGCCGAAGCGCTCCACGCAGCCGGGCTCGATCATGTGCAGCTCAGCCTGCAATCCGATGAGCCCGCGTTGGCGGATCAAATCGCAGGTCGTCGGTCGCACGCAGCCAAGCTCGAGGCGGCACGCCTGATCCGCGAATTCGGGTGGCCGCTCACGATCAACGTCGTCCTGCACCGCGCGAACATCCATCGGCTGCCGCAGCTGGTCGCGCTGGCAGAAGAACTCGACGCCGACCGCTTGGAACTGGCGAACGTGCAGTTCTATGGCTGGGCCAACCGCAATCGCGAGGCGCTCCTTCCGGAACTCGATGACCTGCGGAAGGCAGCCATCGACGCCGCTGAAGCCCGCACGCGTCTCAAAGGGCGACTGCGAATCGATTACGTCCTTCCCGACGCCCTGGCGGACCGCCCCAAGCCCTGCATGGAAGGCTGGGGACGACGGTACTTGACCGTCAATCCGCAAGGCGACGTTCTCCCTTGCCCCACGGCTTCCTGCATCGAATCGCTGCGGTTCGACAGCGTGCGCCAGCGCTCGCTGAGGTGGATTTGGGAAGAGTCGGAAGCGTTCAATCGCTTCCGCGGCACCGCCTGGATGCCCGAGCCGTGCCGCAGCTGCCAGTGGCGCCACATCGACTTCGGCGGCTGCCGCTGCCAGGCCGCCCTGCTCACGGGCGACGCGACGAACACCGATCCCGCTTGCGCGCTGTCGCCGTACCGGTCGACGTTGCTTAAAGCGTTTGATCCGTCTCAACTGACCTGCGGCGCGACGGGGATCGCCTATCGAAAGTACCCGACAGTGGCCTCGGAGTCTTCGTCCGCTAACGCCACCCTCTCGAAGACGAGTTAGCTGTCCAGCGTCTGCCTCACCCGGGTGGCCAGGTCGAAAGTTGTGAACGGCTTTTGCAGCAGTTGCGAGCCGAGGTCGGGCAGCCCCAGGCGTCGAAGCTCGCTGTCGCGGTAGCCGGAAGCAAACAGAACCTTGATCCCCGGCTGGATCTTCCGGGCGCTTTCGGCCAGCGCCACGCCGTTCCTATCGGGCAACACGACGTCGGTGAGCAGCAGGCCGAATTTTCCCGACTGGCCGCGAAGCAGCGTCAGGGCCTCGCTCGCGTTGGATGCCTCGTCGACTTGATAGTTCTGAATTCGCAGCAGGCGGGCCATCAGACGGCGCACCGGCGTTTCGTCCTCGACGAGCAAGATCCTTTCACTCCCCCGCGGTATGGCCTGAGGCGCCGCGTCAATCTCCCAGGCCGTCAGCCCGCTGGTTACGGGCGGCAGGAAGATCCGGAAAATCGAGCCTTGCCCAGGCTGGCTTTCGACCGCGAGATGTCCGCCGCATTGCTGGACGATCTCCTGCACGGTGGCCAGGCCCATTCCGGTCCCTTTTCCCGCGCCCTTCGTCGTGAAGAACGGCTCGAAGATCCGCGCGCGAGTTGCCTCGTCCATGCCGCAACCTGTGTCGCGGACCGACAGCAAGACGTACTCGCCGGGGGCCGCGTGCGGCACGTCGCTTTGACCACGCGCCAGCCGGACCGCTTGGGTTTCGATTGTGATCTGCCCTCCCGTGGGCATGGCGTCGCGGGCATTGACGATCAAATTCATCACGACCTGCTCGATTTGAGCCGGGTCGGCATGCACGTGCTTGACGTCTGGGGCCAGCGAGGTTTCAAGCTCGATCGCTTCGCCGACGAGCCGGCGCAGCATTTTCTCCATCCCCTCGACGTGCGCGTTGAGGTCGAGGTCGACCGGGTTGTAGATCTCCTTGCGGCAAAAGGCCAGAAGCTGTCGAGTGAGCCCCGAGGCCCGCTTCCCCGATTCGACGATCTCCGTGAGCGATTCTCGCACCGGCGTCTCGTCAGTCACTTCGGCCAACAGCAGCTCTCCGTACCCGAGGATCACCGTCAGGAGATTGTTGAAGTCGTGAGCGACTCCGCCCACGAGACGTCCCACCGATTCCATCTTTTCGGCCTGTCGCAGCTTTTCGGCCGACTCTTGCAGTGACTTTTGCAGTCGCAGCCGGCCGATGAATGTCCCCAGCTGTTCGGCGATCGCCGTCAGGCAGGCAATCAGCTGTTCGTCGGGCTCTGCAGCGTGCTCAGAGAAAAAGAGCATGACGCCAACCGCGCCGGATCCGCACGTCACGGGAATGCCGACCGCGGATTGGAGACCGCATCGCACGGCGAGGCCGGCCCGGTCGACCGTGCGGTCGGCGGACAGATTGCCAAACCACCGTGGCTTGGCGTCGCGCAGCACAGCTTTTGGGAGGTCGAGAGGTTCGCCCGAATCCCAATTTCGCGTTTGATTCTCGAACTCGACGGCAAGTGTCGCCGAGGTCGACCAGCTGGCCGCCAGCCGCAGCCCCTGTGGCTCTCCCTCGACAGTCCAAAGCTCGCCGCAAGCCCAACCGAAATGCGTGCCGATTTGAGCCAGCACGGTGTTGACGATGGCCTCGGTCGACTGGAAATCGGCAAGCTGGCGTGTGATGGAGTGTTCGAGCGCGAGACGGCGCTCCGCCCGCCTCCCCTCGCTCAAATCGGAGAGCACAATTAGAGCGCCGTCGGGGGATTTGTCCGGAGCGGCCAGCGGCGCGGCCGACACCGCCAGATCGAGCGACTGGCCGTTCGGGGCTGGCAATCTGGTTTCAAGGCGCGCTGTGACCTGTCCGGCCAGGGCGCCCTGGATCGAAGCCCGAAAGGCCTCGTGTTCGGCGCCGCGCGCGATGTCGAGCGGGCGAGCGAGCACCTGGGCGGCCGGCTGACCGAACAGACGCTCGGCCGCGGGATTCCAGCGCGTGACATTGGCATCGCCGTCCAAACAGCAGATCGCGATCGGTGCCGTCCGCAGGAGCGCATCGTGAGCCCGCTTTATTTCGGCGAGTCGTTCGATTTGTCGCAGAAATGCCAAGGCGGGCCCCAGATCGCTCCCCGCCTTTTCCAGCGTAAACGTGTCGGTTTCTCGGACGGCGCGCCCGAAGCAGGCGGCGACAACTCCGACGACTTGCTTCTCCGCAGCGAGAGGGTGGAGCAGGAGGCCCTGAATCCCATGCGCGCGAATGACCTTTTCGAGCAAGTCTTCTCCAGCGGAGCCCGCCGCACTGACGAAGACGCTGGGTTTGGCGGTGCTGCCAACGCGCTTGACTTCGCTGGTCAGGAGGTCGAAGACCGGGTGAGGCCGTCCGGCTGGGACGCCTTTCGACGAGGCGCGAAGCACAGGCTCCAAATGCCGCTCGTCGAGCGTCCAGATTCCGACCTCGATCGCTTCGAGAGACCTGGCGAGGAGTGTGGACCAGTTTTCACACACGGAACTCGCCGCACCGATTCGCCCAAAGACGGCCCAAATCTCCGCCCGCAGCGAGGCGACATAGGCACGGCGCTCCGAACGGCCTTCTTCCTGCTTGCGCTCCGTCACGTCGAAGGCGATCGCCAGAATCGAACGATGATCCGCGTCTCGGCGGAATTGCCAGGAGAACCACTTGTGTGCCCCGTCGCCGCACCGCAGCGCGGCATCAATCGAGCCAGAGAGGCCCGACTGAGCGGCCTCTCTCATTGCCGCGGTGAACGGGCCGAGGTGATCTTGGTGAACGAAATGCGTCACCGAGCGGCCGATCACCGTCTCGCTGGAATGGCCCAGCAGGTCCGTCCAGGCTCTGTTAGCCAGCAGGATGCGGCCGTCGGCCGATGTGATCGCGACGAGCGCAGGCGATCGCTCGAGCAGGCCGCCCCATTGGGGCGAAGGCTGCGCAGCGGTTGCGGCAGGCATCACGGCGGGGTCGAGGATCGTCGCCATCGAAATTCATTGGACGAGATAAACGTCCATTGCGGGGGGAAGAGGTTGCGCCGCGGGCGTGAGTTTGCACTGCAGGGCGTTCAAGCAGAGCAGCGAACCGGTGACGAATTGCAGCGTGAAGGTTCCGTTCGCCGCAAAAATCGCCTGTCCATATTTGGAATAAACGCTGCCACTCAGCGCTCCGCCCAGAATCAATGTCTCGTCGGCCAGGACGATTGGCCGCCGGTCGATGCGTCGTTGATAGATGAGCAATCCGTTGAAGGGGCTGCTCGAGTCGTTCAGCCCGGAGTAGTTGCTGCCGAGCAACGAGGCGAGGACCACGCTGGGAAACAGGTTGGGCGCCCCCGCGGGGGGTACGGCGTTGCCATCGCTGTTGTCCGGGGCTCCGGATGCGGGCGAATAGTTGGTCGTATTGGTGATGTAAAACGTCACGCCGTTGGCTGTGACCGTTCCTGCGATCACGTTCAGGGCTATTTGGGTGACCGGGTTGACGTTTCGGATGATGTAGACACCGGGGTTGAAAACTACGTCGCCGCTGACGATCTCAATCCAATCGTAGACCCCGGGATTCAAGACTTTAGCCGGCAGCAGCGGCAGCCCGACCACGCTCACGCCGCCGTAGTTGGTCGCGACGACGTTCTTGCTGTCCGCCGCCGTCGTCGGCGCGGGCACGCTGCTGAAAGGATCGGGGACCGGCAAGGCGTTGCACCTTAAGGGGCTGGGCTGCCCCGGCGTGATGCTGCCAAAGTTGTGCGGATTGTCGACTCCTCCGACCACGCGAATATTCTGAGCGGCGACGCTCGTCAGGCTCACGAGGGGTGTGCACGACGCAGCATACGGCGGAGCCGGTGCAGTGCCTGCCGGATTGCCGTTCTGGTCAACGCCCCCCCATTGATTGTTGTCGAGGATCGCGCCGTTCACCTGCAGTTGCCCCAAGCCGAGCACCTGCAGGCCGCCCAAAATGGGGGGCAGCGTCAGCGCGAGGGGGGCGACCGGCGCCAGGTCGACCGTGATTCCGGGCGGATTCGGATCGAGCAGGCAGACGACACCGGCGGCCGTCGACGATTGGGCTCCCGCCGTCGAGCTCGTCTCGATCGTTTGCGCGGACGAACCGCCCAACACCTGGATGAAAAATGTGCTCGCCTTCCGGGTCGCGACAACCTGCACGTATCCGGCGTTGCCGGCGTAAGGACCGCTGGTCGGAGGAATGTTGACGGCAACCGTCGCATCCGGGAGCGAATTGTCGTTTTGAACAGCGGTGGTTGCGATCGCCGTTGCGTCGGCAACGCTGCCGCCTTGGTAGATCGTCATGGCAGCGGCGGTCGCGGCAGCGTCGCTTGCGCTCTGCAGGTTACGCTGGGCCGCGAACAAAATGCTGGTGTCGAGAACGAGCCCGGCAATGCCGACCAGCATCGGCAACGTGATCGCCAGGATCACGAGAACCCCCGCCGACCGGCGGTGCCCGAACGCCGACTCCGGACGCCGGCAATCATGGGACCGGCCGACACGGCTGACAATCTTGTTGTGCCTGGCTGAATGCATCGCTTCGCCTCGTTGAGGATTGCCTTAGTGATCGACGGCCATCGTGCAAACGGCCTCGAGCGAGATCGGTTGATTCCCCAAGACGAACGGGACCATCGGGCTGTATTGAAAGCTCAGCCTGGCTTGCACAGGGTCGTCGGGCTGGTTCGTGCCGTTGGGCCATTCGAGCGTGTAGCTCACCTTGTCGAGCGGCAAAGTCGCGAGATCTTGTCGAAAGCTCTGGCTATATTGCGAGCCGTCGTTGGCGGTTCCTTGAACGGTGGCGGGGCCCCACATCGTTTCCTGCGGCGCTGCCTGGGAACCGTGCACCATGGCCTGCCGGCAAAGTTGTTGCGCGCCGTCGCACAACAGGTTGTAGTCGAGAACCATCAGCCCCAGGTCGATCATCACAAACAGGATGAGCAGAAAGACGCTCAGCACGACGGCGGCTTCGACGGCGGCGACTCCGCGTCGCGCAAAGTTTTTCCGCCTGCCTCTTTCAGGCAGCGGCGCGCTGTGCGTAGGTTTTCTAGCTCGGTTAAGGGTCATCGGTAGCGCCGCATTCCCACGGTGTGAGTGATCGTGAATTGATGCGGAATTCCGGGCCACTGGGTGATCGTGCTGAACTGATAGTTGGCCGTGACGGTCGTCAGATTGAATCCCCCGGTCTCCGGAGTCGTGTCGACGCTGACCGAAAGCAGGCTCGAATTGAGCGAGGGATTCCCCTGCACCGCATTCTGCACTTGCTGCTGGACCTGGCTCTGCCACGACGAATACGTGTAGCTGCTGTAGCCGTGCGTGGCCCCGTACTCGGCGCCCGTCCGCGCGGCACAGGAAACCATTGCGTAGATCGCGACGGCGCGACCCATTTCGACGCAGCCGAACGCCAGAAGCAAAAGCAGCGGAAGCGTCAGTGCCAGCTCGGTTGCCGCCGTTGCCCGTCGTCGGTTGCGATTGGCGCGGCCTCCGGCGGGCGACTGGGCCGACGGTCGAGCCGAGTTGTGAGTTGTTCGGCGCATCTACTTGCTCTCGCTGGCTGTCGCGTGAGGAGTCGAGAACGTCTGCACGATCTGCACGGCCGCCGGACCGACAAGCACGATGAAAATCGCGGGAAAGATGAGTAACAGCGTCGGAAACAGAATCTTCACGGCGGCTTTCTGCGCAAGCTCTTCGGCTCGCTGCTCGCGTTGTTCGCGAATCGTCTCCGCGTGGGTGCGCAAGGCATCGGAGATGCTCGTTCCGAAGCGCCGCGTTTGCTCGACCAGCGTCGCCAGCGTGGAAATCGGGGCCAGATCCGAGCGTTCCGCAAAATTCCGCAGCGCCAGGTCGGGAGAGGCCCCGAGCTCGATCTGCCGCTCGACGATTCCCATCTCTCCCGCGAGGACCGGATGCGCGAGGGCCAGTTCTTCGGTCACGCGTTGCAGGGCCGCATTGATACTGAGTCCCGCTTGAACGCAGGTCACCATCAGATCGAGGAAATAGGGGAGTGATTTCATCAGCGTCGAATGGCGGCGGGTTCTCCGTCGACTGAGCCAGAAGTTGGGCAGCAAGGCCCCAATTCCCCCCGCGACAGCGCCACAAAGGAAAATCCGTTGGAGCTGGCCGACCCCCAGCGCGCCGAGAAACAACGCAACGAACATCGGCACCGCGATCAGCACGAGGCGCATCGTCAAAAACACTGTGGGAGCCCAGGGGGCATAAATCCCGGCCTGCATCAGTCGCGCCTGCAGCTGGGTCCGTTCCCGTTGGTCGTTCGGCAACAGTTGCGCTGCCAGCCGGGCCACTTTCGAGCGCATCGAGCTTGCGGCCGGATCGGACCGTGCTGAGCTGATCTGCGCCAGCGGCAGATCGCTCGACAGGTCGAACAACCGATCGTCGACGCGCCGGTCGCGCGACCAGATGGCGTGAAACGCCAGATACGTCAGGCCGCTGACCGCGAGGAAGGCGCAGACTTGGGCCGTCCAGGAATCCCAGGTCACCATTGTCAACGATTGCCAGTTCATCGATCGAATTCGCTATCGGACCAATCGTTCAATCCAAAAGGGCGGTCGGCTTTTCACCTTGCGAGATCGCGTCTCTTTGCAGCCGATCGATCAGTGCTCGAAATTCACAATCTGACGAATCCAGAGCGAGCCGAGCGCCTCGGACGCCAGAACCGCGCACAAAAGAGCGGGACGGTCGAGCAGTATCTGGGCGTAAGGCCGATTGATCAGCACCAGCCCCACGAGCACGACCAACGGCAAGAGGGACAAAACAACCGCTTGCAGGCGCCCTTCGCTCGTCGCGGCCTTGATCTTGCCGCGAAGACGCGTCCGTTTGCGGATCACGTCCGACAGGTTCTGAAGGATGTCGGCCAGATTTCCCCCGGTGTTGCGATTGACGAGCAAGGCGACGACGAACATCTGCAGCTCCATCACGCCCGTGCGCCGGGCCAGTTCCTGCATCGCGACGTCGAACGGCAAACCGAGATTCTGTTGCTCGCAACAGGCCGCCAGCTCCGCCGAAATGGGCGGCTTCAGCTGATCGGCCGCGATCTGCATGGCGCCTGACATCGTCTGCCCGGCCTTGATCGCCCGGGCCATCAAATCGAACGCCTCGGGGAGCTGCATGCAGATCGTGTGCATCCGCGATGCGTGAGCCGCGTAAACGTACGCAAGCGGCGCGACCATCCCGGCGAGTGCGAACACGATCCCGACCAGCCACAAACCAGTCAGGGTCGCGCCGATGACCATGCCGATGATCGCCGCGGTCAGCGCGATTTGCACGACTCGGAAAGGGGTGGTGTTCAATCCCGAGTGCTCCACCGTCGTCACGAATCGCTTCCACAGGACAGGAACGTGGCGCGAGGTCTGGGCGTGAAACAATTTCAGGTCTTTGAACAGCTCGGACTTGCGGGCCAAACGCTGCCGCTCGTCCCCAAACTCCTGGTCGAACCGCGCCTTGATGCGGGCCTTGTCGCGCAGAATCAAATCGGAAATGACGGAAAACACGCCGACGACCGCCAGCACCGCCGCGACAAAGGTCGACAACTTGACGACGATCGGGTCCATCAGCGTTTACCCACGTGCGACAACGACGCCAGGCGAGTCGTTTCCAAAATCCGCCGCTCGAACAAATTCGGATCGAGGTGGGCGCCCTGGGCCGCCAGCCGTTCGAGGCAAGCCGGCCGGATCCCCGTGGCGCGGAAGTGGCCCTGGGCGACTTTGTTCTCGTCGACGCCGGTCTGCTCGAAGACGAACAGGTCGTGCATCGCGATGACTTCTCCTTCGACTCCGGTGACTTCCGACACCTGAACGACCTTGCGGGCGCCTCCCGTGAGTCGCGCGCACTGGACCACGATGTCGATCGCCGAGGCGATCTGGCGGCGGATGAACCACATCGATAGCTCGTGCCCGCCCATCCCGATCAGCATTTCCAGGCGGCTGACCGCTTCGCGGGTGTCGTTGGAGTGAATCGTCGTCATGCCCCCTTCGTGACCCGTCATCATCGCCTGCAACATGTCAAAGGCTTCGGCGCCGCGACACTCGCCGACGACGATTCGATCGGGCCGCATCCGGAGGGCATTACGCACGAGGTCGCGCGTCGTGACCTCGCCGCGCCCCTCGAGATTGGCCGGCCGCGTCTCCATCCGGGCGACGTGCGGCTGTTGGAGCTGCAGTTCGGCCGCGTCCTCGACGGTGGCCACGCGCTCGTCGTCCGGGATGTAGCCCGAGAGCATGTTGAGAAACGTCGTCTTGCCGCTTCCGGTTCCGCCTGAAATCACGATGTTCATGCGGGCCTTAACGCAGGCCGCCAGAAACTCGATGATCTCGGGAGTGACCGATTTGCGGGCGATGAGGTCGGAAGCCAAAAGCGGCTTCGCGGAAAAGCGACGGATCGAAACCAGCGCCCCGTCCAGGGCGAGCGGACGGATGACCGCGTTGACTCGGCTCCCGTCGGCCAGCCGGGCGTCGACCATAGGGCTCGATTCGTCGAGCCGCCGGCCGACCTTGCTGGCAATCCGCTGCACGATTTCCAGCAAATGCTGCTCGTCGTGGAACACGACGTTGGTTCGCTCCAGCTTGCCGCGGCGCTCGGCGTACACCGTCCGCGGTCCGTTAATCAAAATGTCGGTGATCGTTGGATCGCGGAGCAACGGCTCCAGCGGACCGAGCCCCAAGGTCTCGTCGACGACTTCGTTGACGAGCCGCATCCGCTCGTCCTGGCTCAGCAGTTCGGTCCGGTCTTCGCAAAGCTGTTCGATCCCGCGCCGCAGCTCTCGTCGCAATTCGTAATCGTCGACGCTGCCGACGGACGGCATATGCAAGCCGCTGACGAGCTGCTTGTGGATCTCCTTCTTGAGTCGCACGAAGCGCTCTTCGGTCGTCTCCGGAGCGGCCGTCAAGCTTGGGGGTTGCAAGTCGAGGGACTGAAACATCGCTGGTTCCTGGCCTCACGCGCGAGTCGAAAAATCACGAGCTGTGCGACAGTTCCTGCAGGCTGAGCGAGAAGAAAGTTCGGAATTTCTTCGACAAACTTCCTTTGTCCTTGCCCGGGACGAAAGCGCGCCCCGTTTCTGCGGCGATCGTGTTCGCCAGAGCGACAATGGCCTTGCTGATCGCCGAAGACGGCGACTCCAGCACGACGGGGACGCCGCAATTCGTCGAGGAATTAGCGGCCCCCGGATCCTCGGGCACGTAGTGTCGAATTTTCATGTCGAGGGCCGATTCGATCTGCGAGGCGCCAATCTCCTTTTGCCGCCCGGAGCGGGCCGCCACGAGCACGACGTTGTCGCGATCGACGCCGTTCCGCTGGAAGCATGAGAGAGCGCGCCGTGCCTTTCGCACGGCCGCAAAGTCGAGACGCACAAGCAGAACGACGGCGGAGCTTTGCTGAAGTGGATGGACAAAGTCCCTCTGCCAGAACGCGTCCAAGTCGGCGACGACGTTGGGGAACAAGCTCCGGCCCAGCCGCAAGGCTTTTTGGAGCCCGTCGAGAGTGACGTGGCGGGCGTCGTCCCAGTTGTCCGGGCCTGCCAGAACCGAAACACCGCTTTCGTGCACGGCCAGCGACTGCTCGAACATCTTCTGGTCGAGCTTGTCGATGTTGCGGCAGAGATCAACGATCGAGTGACGCGGTTTGAGATTGAGCGAGGTGGCGAGGTCGCCCCCCTGGAGATCGAGGTCAAACAGGCCGCAGCGCCCGTGTTTCTTGGCGAGCGCCACCGCCAGGTTGGCTGCGACGAGCGTCCGGCCGCATCCTCCGCTGGCAGAGACCACCGTGATCAACCGGCCAGCCGGCGATTTCCCGGACTCGGTCGAAAAAAGTCGCCCGAGCGTCACCGAGAGATCGCGCTCCAGGTCGCTCGTCTCGTCGAGGTAGCTGGCAGCCCCCGCGTGCAACGCTCCCAGGATCGAGTTGGGATCGCGCGGCCCGACGACGACGACCTGGACGCCCGACAATTCGCGGAGATGCCCCAAAGCCGCGTGGCAGCGCTCGTTGTCCTCCGACAGGACGAACAAGATCAAATCGGGCTTTGGATAAAAGCAGGAGACGGCGTTGGCCGCAGCCTCGATCGGCAGGACATTAGCCAACGGGCAGTCGCATCCGTTCTGCGCCAGGAGGTGGCGCAGCCGGGTCGCCCTCGTCTGACAGTCACTTACGACCAGGATGGCCATGGGGATCCGATCTTCCGCGAATCCGTCCGCATCGGAGCGGCCGGGGCATCGTGTTCGCCTGCGCAATCGTGCGCAGTTCGGCAATCAAAGGTAGGACGCGAGGCTTGAGTGAGGCGATTTTGCAACGGCGCCAGGGGCGCAAATCTCGCCGTCCGTTTACGGCGTTGCGACCCGCGACGATTGTGACGCGAGAATCGATTGCAGCAGCCGATCGGCCATGTACAACGGTGTTTACGTGGCCGTTTCGCAGTCGCTTCAATGGCTGACGCACGGCAGGGAACAAATCGTCAGGTCCTGCCAGCTCTCAGAGTGCTCTGGGGCATCGGGATGACGCATGCCGGCGCGTCGAATCTCCTCGAGCACGCTGAAGAATGTAGTGAGTAGCACGGGATCGAAGTGCCGCCCCTGTTCGGACATCATCAGCTTGAGGACGTCTTCCTCTTTCATCGCCCGGCGGTACGGGCGATCGCTCGTGAGAGCGTCGTAAACGTCGACGATCGAGAGAATACGCGCGGCTTCGGGGATCGCGTCGCCCGCGAGTCCCGCGGGATATCCGCTTCCGTCCCACCACTCGTGATGGCACAGCGCGATTTCACGGGCCATCACGAGAATCGGCGAATTCGAGCCGGCCAGCAGCTTGGCGCCGACGTTTGTATGCTGCTTCATGATCTCGTATTCGTCCGGCGTCAGGCCGGCTGGCTTGCGCAGAATGGCATCCGGCACGGCGATCTTTCCGATGTCGTGCATGGGGGCGGCCATCCGAATCCGCTCGACGTCGAGCGCCGGCCAACCAGCCGCTCGCGCCAAGATTTCGCTGAACACGCCCGTCCGCACGATGTGGGCGCCCGTTTCCAGATCCCGGCACGCGGCGGCGTGGACGAGTCGATGAATCGTCTCTTCGTGTGCCTGCCGGATCTCCTCGGTCTGCTCCCGCACGCGTTGTTCAAGCCCCTCGGTGTAGCGGCGTCGTTCAATCCGCAGGCGACGCAATTCCATCCCGTGAGTGACTTGTGCGAGGAGTTCGTCCTGACGGGTCGGTTTCAGCAGGTAGCCGAAAGCGCCGGCGTTCAGGGCCGCGATCGCCGACTCGACGTCCCGATTACCCGTCAGCATCAGAACCGGGAGGTCCGGCTGACTGGCGAGCACATGACGCAAGAGGTCGATGCCGGATTCGCCCGGCATTTTGATGTCGGCCGTCACCAGCTCGATCGGCTCGGTCTCGAGGCACCGCCGTGCCGAAGCCGCGCTGTCGGCGCGCACGCAGCGATACCCACGGCTCGTCAGCCAGGTCGCCAGCAAGTTGCGGACGGGCGATTCGTCGTCGACAACAAG
>DASPSM010000172.1:0-5156 GCA_035623955.1 Planctomycetaceae bacterium | reverse complement strand
TACAGATTGGCGATCGGGCATTCGGTGCCGACAAAGACGACAACGATCGCCTTCTTATTCTTGAACTCGCCCAGCGTGCGGTGCTTGCCGCTCACATCCGCAAGCGCGACGTCGGCCACCTGAGCGCCAAGCGCCGGCGGGACGAGAGCCCCCTGAGCCGGCAAACCGCCGCCAGGAAGCGCATTCAGAAGGAGGAAGAAAATCGGGGACATAGGCGGCTTTAATGCGGCTTTCAGGGGTCGCGCCAGCGCCTCCACAACTCGCAAGTCTACGGCCCGAATTCGAGTCTTTCAATGTGGGTTTGGGCCAAGGGGAGAAGGCAGGTCTTTGTCCATCGACCTGAACCGCGCCGCGTCTGATGGGACAAGACACATTTCGGGATGCGGATCTCCCCAGGCAAAGACACCTTGAGGCTCGTGCCGACCTTCAGCGCGCGAAGTTCGTTGGCTTTGCCGGTTCGGCAAACACTAACGTCTGCGCTCTGTTTGCCGCAGATTCCGACCGGGTAAGACGATCTTTGCTTTGGAGGATCCCTGCGGGCCGGGTCATGATGCGTGACGCGGCTCGCCCGCATCAAAAAACACCGCTTACTGCGTGCGCGGCTCTTTAGACAATGCCTCAGCTCACTGCCGAACAAATTCAACGCACGATCGACGCGTGCCGCGAGCACCTAGTCGAGATCGCCGAGACGTTTCGCACGACTCTTGGATGCGAGATTCGCCTGTCGGCGGGCGAGCCGAGCGCGGTCGGCGATGCGGCGGGGCTGGCGGATTTTCAAACGCCCGGCCTGGCCGTGGCAATGACCGTCGGCGAGCAGGGCCTGTTGGCGATAATTCCCCAGAACTTGCCCCTGCCGGACTGGTATCGCCAGCCCGACATCAGCCAGAACAATCGGCTACAGACTCTCGCCCATGAACTGACGCTGCACCTGCTGCCGGCCGATTTGCAGTCGGAGCGCTATCTCGCGGTTGCCACTGAGAACTTGATCGAAGTGGCCCAGAACGCGGAGCCAGACGCGTCGGCGAAAAAGATCGAGTTGTCCGTCTTTCACGCGGACGGCACGCACGAGGCGGCCTTCGCCAAGATCCTGGTAATCGTTCCCGTCAACGCGCCGCCGGTGCCCGGCGTGGAGAAGGCGGCCGAAAATGCCTCTCAAGCGGCGGCCGCGGCCCCAGAAAAAGCGAAGCCCGTCGTGACAGTGGCCGCTGCGGAGGCGACAAGCGACGCCTCACTCGGCGGCGAGGATTCGGCCGTGCCCTTTGGGGAAGACTCCGCTGCGTTTGCCGCCGTCACCCCGGACGTCGAGCCGCCCGATCCGGTGGCTGCAGCCGCCTCAGCAGATGCGGCAATGCGGGCCCTGCGAATCCTGCGGGTTCCCGTCACGGTGAGCGTGCGTCTGGCCGAGCGAAAAATGTCGCTGGGATCGGTGATCGCCCTGGGCCCCGGGTCGCTCGTGACGTTCAACAAATCGTGCGAAGACCTGCTCGACCTGTACATCAACAACCACCGCTACTGCCAGGGCGAGGCGATCAAAATCGGCGAAAGCTTTGGTCTGAAGATTTCCAAGGTCGGCGTGACTGAAGAGCACAAACAGCGGATCGTCTAGCGCTCGCTGGGAAGGCGCGAACCTAAACTCAGGTCAATATCCGACCGCCGCGCCGTCCGTGCGAGGCTCGGTGCCGCCGTGGATCGTGCCGTGCTCCTGATCGATCCAAATTCCCTGGTAGCCGCCGAAGCCCCCGTCGGCCTTGTGGACAACGTGGTGTCCGCGATTAGCCAGCTCGTCGAGAGCGGCCTGGGGGATGTTCGATTCGACGTTCACCACGCCGCCGCCGGCTTCCATTAGCCGGCCGGTGGGCGTCTGTGATCCGTCGTGGCGGACGCGGGCCGCGTCGCCGGCCGCCTGCACGTTGAGGCCGAAATCGATCATGTTGACAAGCACTTGCACGTGCCCCTGCGGCTGCATGTCGCCCCCCATCACGCCGAAACAGAACCAGGGTTTGTTGTCTTTGGTGACCATGGCCGGAATGATCGTGTGGAAAGGCCGCTTGTGGGGCTCGAGCGTGTTGAGGTGGTGCGGATCGAGCGAGAACTGGGAACCGCGGTTCTGCATCACGAAGCCGACCTTCCCGGGAACGAGCCGCGAGCCGAATCCGGCGAAGTTGCTTTGGATGAACGAACAGCAGTTGCGGTCCTTGTCGACGACGCAAAGGTAAATCGTGTCGCTCCCCTTGGCCAACAGCGGGTCCCCCGGATCGACCGAGCTGGCCGCCCGCTTGGGGTTGATCCGCTTGCGCTGCTTCGCGGCATATTCCTTGGAAATCAACTCGGCCACGGGCAGCTTCGCAAAGGCCGGGTCGGCGAAGTACTTCGCGCGGTCAGCATAGGCGAGCTTTTTGGCCTCGATGAACAGGTGCAGATAGTCGGGGCTGTTCCGGCCCATCGAGGGAATGTCATATCCTTCGAGGATGTTGAGGATCTGCAGAGCGGCAATCCCCTGTCCGTTGGGCGGCAACTCCCAGACGTCGTAGCCGCGATAGTTGGTGGAGACGGGCTCGACCCACGTGGACGTGTGGTCCTCGAAATCCTTTTTTGAGAAATAACCGCCGTTGGCTTGGCTGTAGGCGACGATCTGGTCTGCGATCGGCCCGCGGTAATAGGCGTCGCGACCCCCTTCCGCGACGGCCCGCAAGCTGGCCGCCAGGTTGGGGTTTTTGAAGATCTCCCCTTCGGCCGGCGCCTTGCCATGCGGGTAATAGGTCGCGCCGGTGTCCGGATACAAGTAGGCCAGCGTTTCGCCGCGCTTCCAGAACGAGGCAATCACCTGCGTGACCGGAAAGCCCTCCTCGGCAGTTTGAATGGCGGGAGCCAACAGCTTCGAGAGGGGCATCGTGCCGAACCGCTTCGCCAGTTCGTCCCAACCGTCGACGCAGCCCGGAACCGACCAGGAGAGAATCCCCGTGCCGGGGATCTCTTTGAGCCCCTTCTTCTTGAAGACCTCGCGGTTAAGCGCGTAGGGGCTGCGGCCGCTGGCGTTCAGGCCGTACAGTTTTTGGCTCTTGGCGTCCCAATAAATGCAAAACAAGTCGCCCCCCATCCCGCAGCTCATCGGCTCGACCAGCCCCATCATGGCGTCGGTGGCGATGGCCGCGTCGATGGCGTTGCCGCCGGCTTTCAAGATGTCCAGCCCGACTTGGGCGGCCAGCGGCTGGCTCGTCGCCACGATTCCGTGACTGGCGACGACGGCCGAGCGGCTCTGCGGCATCTTCGCCGGTCGATCGTACTCGCCGGCGGAAAACCGCGACACGCCGGGGTCGTAGATTGGGTCCAACATGGTCACGCCTGCAAAAGCAATCGCCGCCAGGAACAGACTCGGGCGGCGGGGACGAATTGGGGACATTGTTCGACTCCCATGAGCGCAACTCTTGAACAAGCTGGTCGTCGCTCTAGCGGTGGCAGTTTTTTGAATCGGCGATTCCAAGATAACCGGCCGCGCTTCCTGACGAAATGGTGCGGTTTTTGGATCGCAAGTCGCCCTGGCACGAATTGCTGGTGCCAGCTTGAGGTCAGCGAGCAGCGATCGCCTCGCACACGACGAGCGAATCGTTTCGGCTTACCAGCCGCCCTTGCGCGTCAGGTCGCGGAAGCGTTCCAGCAGATCTTTCGTGATGGGGCCCGGTTTGCCATCGCCGATGGTGCGGCCGTCGAGGCTGATGACGGCGACTACTTCGGCGGCGGTGCCCGTCAAAAAGCACTCGTCTGCCGCGTAAATGTCGTGTCGCGTCATCGGCCCTTCGATCACGGTGAGGCCGGCCTGCCTGGCCAGGCGGATCACGGCTCCGCGGGTGATCCCCTCCAGAATGCAGGCTTCTGGAGGGGGCGTCCGCAGCACGCGGTTCTTGACAATGAAGATGTTGTCCCCTGTGCACTCGGCCACTTCGCCTTGGTGGTTGAGCATCAGAGCCTCTTCGAAGCCGGCGTCGGTCCCCTCCATCTTGGCGAGAATATTGTTGAGGTAATTGAGCGACTTGATCCGCGCGGACAGGGCGTGCGGGTGGTTGCGGATTGTGCTAGCGGTGACCAGGGCCATCCCCTTTTCATAAATGGCGGCGGGATACATCGTGATCGTGTCGACGATGATGATTACTTGCGGATTGCTGGTGCGGCGGACGTCGAGGCCGAGCGTGCCCGATCCCCGCGTCACCACCAGCCGAATGTACCCATCCTTGAGGCCATTGGCCGCCACCGTGCTCTCGACCGCTTCGGCCATCTGGGTTTGCGAGAGGGGAATCGCCAGGCGGATCGCCAGCGCGCTCTCGTACAGCCGCTTGATGTGCTCGGGCAGCAGGAAGACCTTGCCGCCGTAAACCCGAATTCCTTCGAACACGCCGTCGCCGTAAAGCAGGCCGTGATCGTAGACGCTGATCTTGGCGTCCTCCCTGGAGACGAGCGCGCCGTTGATATAGACCTTTTGAGCCATGCCTGCACCCATAAGTGAGTGACGAACCCGCCGGAATTCTAGGTTATATCGGCAGCGAAATCGATGCGGCGTGAGATCCAGCCGGTCCCGGGAAGCGACGACTGGCGCGAAGTCGTGGCAGCTACAGCGAATGCATTTCGTGCGGCTCTGCGATGCGGTCCATGGCGCTCTTCCAACGCCTTTCGAGTTCCCAGGAGAACGATTCGAAATCGCCGGAAATGACGCCGTCGCGCGGGACGACGTAGGCATTGCGTACCGTCAAATAGATGAGCAGGTGAGTCTCGATGTGACGCACGCTTTCGATGTATTCGAGTTTCACGTGGCCGGACCCACTCTCGGAGCTCCAGAACAGGCTGTCTCGATCGACGCTCAAGGTCGTCGGCAGGAAAAGGCCGCGATTTTTCCCTTCGCCGTAAAGCGACACCGTCACCCGGCGCTGGCTCCGCTTGATCCTGAGGGGCACCAGCACCACGAAGACCATGCAGATGGCGAAAGTCGCCAACGCGACCTCGGTCGCGCCGGTCAGGAGCCATACGCAGAAGCACACGAAAGCCGACGTGAGGAACGTGATCCCCATCGCACGGCGCACCAGCCGGCGCGCGGTCGGCGACCGGCGGGTTAACTCGTCGGTCAGCACGAGCAGGTCTTCTTTTCGAAGTTGGTAGGTGAGTTCCAT
>DASPSM010000141.1:0-3716 GCA_035623955.1 Planctomycetaceae bacterium | reverse complement strand
GATGGTCGCCGGGAATCAGATCGATTCCGAGCGACGTGGCCGCCTCGGCGGGGATGCCGAGCCGGTCGATCAAGGTCAGCAGTTCTTTGCCCGCCCGGGCCAGGCGGATTCCGCGGCCCGCCAGGATGAGCGGCCGCTCGGATCTATTCAGCAGATCGACGACCTGACCTACCTGGTCGCGCATTCGCGATTCGTCGAACAGCGCGCGCTCCGGGCCGCCGGGCTCGAATCCCGTCAGCTTCGTCTCGTCGATCGGCGCGGCCTGCACATCGAGCGGCACGTCGATCCACACCGGCCCCGGGCGGCCGGTCCGTGCCAGATGCACCGCCTTCTCGAGGTGGTAGCGAATCGACGTGGGATCCGTGACGGTGACGGCATATTTCGTGATCGGCGCGACGATCGAAACGATATCGACCTCTTGCACGCCGAGTTGTCGCAGCCCGCTCGTGCCTTTGAGGTCGGGTCGCTTCACCTGGCCGGAGATGAACAAACAGGGCGTGGAATCGAGCCAGGCTCCCGCGACGCCGGTGATCGAGTTCGTGCCCCCCGGACCGGTGGTGACGAGCGCCACGCCCAGATCTTCGGTCACCTTGGCATAAGCCTCGGCGGCGATGGCGCAGGCCTGCTCGTGCAGGTTGCAGACGTATTCGATTCGCTGGCAGCGGCCGAGCGAGTCGTCCAGGTGCATGGCGCCGCCTCCGGAAAGCATGAAGACATGCTTGATCCCCAGGTCGGCGACGAACTGAAAGATGTAGTCGGAAAGTTTCACGGTCGTGAGGATCGGCTCGGCTGAGGCGGCTCGTCGCGCGAGAGGATCAAATCGACCAACTCGCGCACGGCCCCCAGGCCGCCGTCATGCCGCATGACGAGTTTCGCTTGCTCGCGGGCCGCCCGGTGCGCGTTGGCCGGGGCCGCGGAGAACCCGGCAATCGCCATCGCTGCCAGGTCGTTCACGTCGTCACCCATGAAGCAGATTTCGCTAAGCGGCAGTCCGCGGCGCTCTGCGAATTCCCGGAGCGCGGCTGCCTTGTCTTTGCATCCCTTGAAGCAATCTGTGATCTCGAATTTCTGAGCGTAGCGGTCGACAAGCGGGTTGTCTTCTCCGGAGATCAGCGCCACGATCAGGCCGGCCTTGCGCGCTCGCGACACGCCCATGATGTCGACGAACGAAAATCGCTTGAGCTCCTCGCCCCCCGGCCCCCACCAGAATGTGCCGTCGGTGAGCACGCCGTCCACGTCGAGCGCCAGGCCGCGAATCTTCGGCAGCTCCACGTCAATTCTCCACCCGGTCATTTCCCCACTCGGCGGAGCTTGTCGAGGACCGGCACTTCGCGCGGATAGACGCGTTTGACGCCGTCGCCCATCGCGGTCTCGACCAGGCGAATGTCGCGGACGAGCCGCGTGATGCCGTTGGGCTCGAGCGAAGCGGCGTGGTCCGAGCCCCACATCGAGCGATCGAGCGTGATGTGCCTCTCGACGCAGTTGGCGCCGAGCGCCGCCGCGGCCACCGAAGAGGGAATTCCCGTTTCGTGCCCCGAATAGCCGACAGGCACCTTGTAGCGGTCGCGGAGAGTGGCGATGGTCCGCAGGTTTAGTTCGTCGTAGTACGACGGATAGGCGCTGCAGGTGTGCATCAGGATCAGGTCCTTCGTCCCGAGCACTTCGACAGCGTGGTCGACCTGTTCGATCGTGCTCATTCCGGTCGAAAGGATCAGCGGTTTGCCCGTTTTGCGATGGTGTTTGAGCAGGTTGTCGTCGGTCAAACAAGCCGACGCGATTTTGTAGCAGGGGGGATTGAACTGCGCGATGAAATCGACCGATGCCTCGTCCCAGCACGAGGCGAACCAGGGGATTCCTTCCTCGCGACAGAAGCCGTCGATGGCCCGGTAGGCGTCGAGGCCGAATTCAAGGCCCCGTTTGAGCTCGCCGTTGGTTTCGCCGAACGGGCTCTCGCGCGGGCGGGCCAGCTCTTCTTTGCTATACACGACGTCGATCGTGCGCTTCTGGAACTTGACTGCGTTACAGCCGGCGGCCTCGGCCGTTTCGATCAGCTTCTTGGCAAGCTGGACGTCGCCGTTATGGTTGATCCCGATTTCGGCGATGACGTAGCAGGGCTGCCCATCGCCGACGAGATCCTTGCCGATTTTGACGGTTGGCATTTGCCCAATCCTTCACGATTTCGTCGCTGTTGTTCCTTGGAGCGTGGCAGTCGGTGCGCACCGACGCGCCCAGTTTGCCGTGCGGCTGGCCGCCTCTTCCAGCCCGATCCAGGGTTCGAGCTTCAGTTCCCGCGCCGCTCGCGCGACGTCGGGGACATAACGATCGATTGTCTGTCCCGGCGTCGGCACGCGGTCCTGATGGATCTCGGCACCCGGCGCCAGCTCATCGCGGATCCGCCGAGCCAGTTCCCCGATCGAGATCGCCTCGCTCCCCCCGACATTGTAAGTCTGTCCCGGTTTCCCCGCGACGAGGATCGTCCAAAGCCACGCGGCAAGGTCGGCCGCGTACAGGTACGAGCGAACGGCCGTCCCGTCGCCGCGAACGTGGATCGGACCACCCTGCATCGCGTCACGAATAAAATTGCCGATCGCAAAGTGAGCATCGAGCGGCAGATGCGGTCCGACGAACGCGAAGCAACGCGCAATCTTCACGGAGACTTCATTTCTCTGAGTCTGCAAGTGGCAGAGCAACTCGGCCATGCGTTTGGCTTCGCCATAGGCCGAACGCGGATCGGAGATATCAGGAGGAGCCCCACCATAGTTCTCGGGAATCGCGTCGAGATTCACCGGCTGGCGCCCGTAAACTGCGCCCGAGCTCGTAAAGAGCAGGTGCCGGACGCGCGCCTTTTCGACGAATTCCAACGTGTGTTCGGCGCCTCGCAGAATGACCGCAGCAGTCTCCAGAGGATCAGACAGCGGTCGCGTCGACGGAAAGGCCGCGTGAATCACGTGCGTGAACCGACCCTCTGGGAACACGAAGTCGCGCACGTCGCCGCGATGGAAGCTGATCGATCGATGGCTCGCCAGGTGCGGGCTCTTTTCGGCAAACGACTCGGGCGATCGTGTCAGGACGACGGCTTCGACCGGCAAGCCAAAGCGATCGATGGCCCAAGCCAGCGACTCGAGCAGCCAGGTGCCAAAGACACCCGTGCCGCCGGTGATAAACAGCCGGCCGTCGCGCAGCTGCTCCCAGACCTGCGGCGTGTGCTCGAGGACGTGATCGAGATCAGCGGTCGACAAGCGAGGCATGAGAACGCGTTCGACAAAAGCTGTGAATGGTATCGAGCACGTAGTCGATCATCTGAGGCGTCAGGCCGGGATAGACGCCGATCCAGAGCAGCCGCTCCATGACGAAATCGGTATTGGTCAACGGCCCGACGACGCGATGGGCGATCTTGGAATACGCAGGCTGCCGGAGGAGGTTGCCCGCGAACAACAGCCGCGTCCCGATCTTGCACGATTCCAGATGGCGGACGAACTCGTCGCGGGAGAAGGGCGCCTCGGGACGCACGGCCAGCGGGAATCCGAACCAGCTTGGCTCAGATTTGGGAGTGGCCTGTGGCAGCAGCAAAAAGTCCTGCAGGTCGCTCAGCCCTTCGTACAGCCGGCGAAAATTGGCGCGACGCGTCTCGACAAACCGCGGCAGCTTCTTCAGCTGCGCGACGCCGACGGCCGCCTGCAGGTCGGTCGCCTTCAGGTTGTAGCCGATGTGCGAAT
>DASPSM010000132.1:0-2335 GCA_035623955.1 Planctomycetaceae bacterium | reverse complement strand
TTGCAGATGATCGAGGACAATCGCGCGACGGTCGTTTGCTGCACGCCGACCTATGCGCTGCGACTGGCGGAGGTCGCTGCCAAGGAGGGGATCGATCTCAGCCAGAACACGGTTCGCTCGATTATCGTTGCCGGCGAACCGGGGGGCAGCGTGGGATCCACTCGTTCCGCCATCGAGAAGAGCTGGGGAGCCCGCGTGTTCGACCACTGGGGCATGACGGAGGTCGGGCCGCTGGCCGTCGAATGCCCCGAGAATCCCGGCGGGTTGCACGTCCTCGAAACCGAATGCATCGCCGAGATCCTCGATCCAACGACCCAGCGGGCGGTGCCGGCCGGCACCCAGGGCGAACTGGTCATCACCAACTTGGGCCGCACCGGCTCGCCCTTGTTCCGATACCGCACGGGCGACCTGGTGGTGGCCGATACGCAGCCCTGTCCGTGCGGACGTCACCTGCTGCGTCTCAAAGGAGGCATCCTCGGCCGGTTGGACGACATGGTGACGATCCGGGGCAACAATGTTTTTCCGTCGAGTATCGAAGGAATCCTTCGCGAGTTCCCCGAAATCGCGGAGTACCGCATCGACGTCGAAACCCGCCGCTCGATGCAGCACGTCAAAATCACGATCGAGCCACAGGCTGAGGCGCAATCCGCGACGCTTTTGGAAAATGTCGGCCGCACGATCCGCGACCGGTTGCACTTTCAAGCCGAAATCGCAGCGGCCGCTCCGGGCCAGCTAGCCCGCTTCGAGCTGAAATCGCGGCGGTTTTTCCGCAGTTAACGCCGCCGCACGCTTAGGAATGCCTCATTTTCTTCGCTTAGCCCTCTGTTTGACGCCGTTCTGAAGCAGGACCAGCGAATTACATTTGCCATTCTTGTCCACGTTGAACGTGATCGTCGCGTCGACGACTTTGTAGAACCAGACTGTTTCCGAGCGCGGAAAGACCTGATACGACGGCTGACCGGTCAGGCCGATCATCAACTTGCCGTCGACGGCCTCCACGGTGAACAGGACGCCCCGGGCCAGTTCGTAACGGCCAACGAATTTCGCGAGCGCCTTGGCCGGCACATCGACGGTCTTTTCGTTTTTGTCCGACGCTTCGGCGGGAACTTCTGTGCGTTTGGCCGTTTGTTTGACGCCATTCTGCAACAGGACCAGCGAATCACATTTGCCATTCTTGTCCACGTTGAATGTGATCGTCGCGTCGACGATTTTGTAGAACCAGACTGTTTCCGAGCGGGGAAAGACCTGATATGACGGCTGACCCGTCAGGCCAATCATCAACTTTCCGTCGGTCGCCTCCACAGTGAACACGACGCCCGGGGCCAGTTCGTAACGGCCGACGAATTTCGCCAGCGTCGCGGCCGGCACCTCAAGGGTCTTCTCGAATTTCCGCGGGGCGACCTGTGCACCGGAAAGCATCCTTGAGATGTCGATCGCCAATCGATCGACCTCGGTCGTCGCGGTATTGGTCAATAAGATCACGCTCGATTTGTTTTTGCGATTCATGAGAATCATCGAGTGATAGCCCCCCGTTTGACCGTTGTGCCAGCGAGTTCCATCGCGCATCACAAGCCAACCAAGCCCGAGCGGCGGTTCGCCCTTTTGGAGGGGCTTCCGCTGGATGGTCCAGGCCAATTCGAGCGCTTCGCCCAGCTTGTTTTTGGGAGGAGCCAGGTTGGCCGCCGCGAGCAGCAACATGTCGTTCGCCGTGCTGCGAACCGCTCCTGCGCCGGCCAGCACGGGCAGGTCCCAGTTGGCCGCGGGGCGGCCGTCTTCCGTATGCCCGGGAGCGAAGCGTGATCGCGACGCCTTGTCGATGGTGATCGTCGTGCTGGACATCTTGAGCGGCTCGGCGATCCGCTTGCGCACCAGCTCCTCGTAGGTCGATTTTGCCTCGAGCGACAACAGGTGGCCCAGCAGCCCCTGGCCTAAATTGGAGTACTCGTATTTTTCCCCTGGAGTCAGCGCGAGCTGGTGATTGTTCAGAAACGCGTACAAGTCTTCTGCCCGGTAATCGGCATACGGGTTATTCGGGTCGCCCAACTTCAAGTTGTCGGGAATCCTGGGCAGACCCGACACGTCCGTCACCAGATCCTTCAGCGTGATGGCGCGGTCGCCGTTGGCGGGCATCTTCACGCCCGCGGGCAGCTGTTGACCGGCGGGCTGATCCAGTTTGACCCGACCTTGGACCACGGCATCGGCCAGCAGAATTCCGGTCAGGACCTTCGTCACGGAACCCAATTCGTAAATCGTATCGCCATCAGGAGCGCGCCGATCGTCGCGACTCATCCGGCCGTATCCGAGGACTTCCTGCTTTCCGTCGTGCAGCACGCCG
>DASPSM010000093.1:0-10111 GCA_035623955.1 Planctomycetaceae bacterium | reverse complement strand
TGGCGAATCGATCGACCTGGCGCTGTCGCCCGACGAATCCGGTGATCTCTCGCTTTCGCGCGATGAGATGCAGCGCCTCGCGGATCATTCGCGGCTTGTGCCTTCCACCGCGTCGTTGCAGGTGCCCAAATCTGAAATTGCGTCCACGTTTTTTCGACTTGCCCTGACGAGGTTTCGAACAGGCCAAGCTGCGGGATGAGAGTGAGGGCGCACGAGACATTTCCCAGATAGGTTGCAGTCCGGCGCTCGTGAATGCTTTCGGGGCCAAAATACGCCGCTGAATTTCCCTCTCAGAGACGGCGTATCCGCTGCCTGGGTATTGCTGGAACAGGTTCCGCAAGGGAGGGTGATTTGCGGCGTGGCTCGAGTCGCAGCGATTCCCCAGAGCCTCGTCGATTGACATCACTCGTAGAAAAGCCTTGGCGACGTCTGGTCGATTTGGGACTTCGTCCGGTGCATGATGCACGAGAACCAGGTCCCCAAGTGATGGCAGCCGCGGCACAAACGTCAGCCGTTGGGGCAAATTCGGGACATTCGGGTCGTACGGAACTTCTGCCGGGCGAGTGGCTGCGACCGTCAGGAACATGCCCTTGCTTCGAACACTTGCTCGAGCAGTTGTCGGCGTGAAGTGACTCCGCATTTACTGAACAGGTCCTTTTTCCAAAGGCGCAGCGTTCGTCGACTCACGTCGAATTCAGTGGCCATCTCTGCGTCGGTGAGACCACGCATTAGGCATGAGATGATACGCCGTTCACCCCCAGTCAATTCGACATTTGGCAGTTCCGGCAAGTACGTTGCCCGCGCTCGTAGTCGCACGACGGAGACTGCCTTGGAAATTTCGTCAAGGAGTTCTTTCGGTTCAATTGGTTTTTCCAGGAAGGTAAGTGCCCCCAACTTCATCGCGCGGACGGCCATCGGAACGTCCCCATAGCCAGTAATCACGATGGTTGGGAGACGGCACCGGCGCGCTTTGAGCAACTCCAGCACTTCGAGACCGTCCCGATCGGCGAGCCGGACGTCGAGAACGACACAGCCAGGGTCCGAATCGGAGACGCAGCGCAGGAACTCACCAGCTTCCCGAAAACATTTCGCGCGCAGTCCCGCACCGCGGACCATTTCTTCGACTGCGTCGAGAACACCCGCATCGTCGTCAACGACGTAGACCATCCCCTCAAATTCACTTGCCATGAGGAGTGTCCTCCGATTCTGGGACGGGTAGCCTGGCAAGGAATCGCGCGCCACCATTGGGTGAACGCTCGAACCACGACCGTCCCGAGTGTGCCTCCACAATCGCTCGACTGACCGTCAAACCGAGACCGAGTCGATCCGGTCTGGTCGTGACAAACGGCTCAAACAAGCAGGGTGCGATTTCCGGCGAGATTCCCAGGCCGCTATCGCGCACTTCCAAGACAATCTCCCGATCTCCCGTCCGCGTCGTAGAAACGGCGACAACGCGCGGGCTCGCGGTCGACGCTTCGAGCGAATCCAGGGCGTTTCGCACCAAGTTCACAACGACCTGCCGTATCTGGGCTGCGTCCAGAAAAGCGTCGTCCGGAACGCTCTGATCCAGATTCAGTTGCACTTCCACGCCTGCAGCTCGAATCTCGCTCGACAATTGGCCTACCGCCTGTTTGACGATCAAATTCGGATCGCATCGGGAGGGATACGGATCGGTTCGTCGATTCATCTGTCGCAGCCGTCGAGTGATCTCGCTGGCTCGCGCTATTTGCACTTCGAGCTTCGAGATGATCTCTGCCATGCGCGCGGCATCGAAGCCGGCGCCACTTCTAGCAACTTCCTGGGCCGAACAAACCAGCATGGCAATCGCGGTCAGTGGCTGGTTCAACTCGTGCAGGATTCCGACAAGCAGCTCAGATTCAATCTGGAGATGGATCAGGTGCGCAAGCTGATCCGGACGAAGGTGGAGCGGAACGCTCTGCTTCTGCTCCTCTACTTTCGACACCTGGGACCGACTCCGTGAATCGCTTGAGTACTCATCCATGGAGCAGTCCCGGCCCTGATGGCCCCCCTCCAACAAAAAGTGGCACAGAGATGCGCTCGTATTGGGTGCGACGCTGTCTTCCGCGGCATCGCAGACGAAGCCGATTTTTGCCGGGCAATCCACAATCAGTAGCCGCGCCGTTTCCTCGTCCTCGACAACAAGCGCTCGTCGCAGATTCTCCGGCATGAGTTTGCTTGCGATTACAGCCATGGCATCCAGCGTTCCCTTGCCGAAGGCATTTTGGGGAATCGATGGAGATGCGTGCGTCTGACCGGCCCGCAGTGGGCAGTGGGTGCCCTGCGTTGCACAGTCAATTCTGCTAGATTGAAATCGGCTGTTGAACGCCTCTAGCAACGTCAGAAATCGAAGAATCTAGTGGCGGGCTTTTCATGGCAAATTTGACTCTGGGCGAGCACAACGTTGCGCTGTGTGACTGGCATGGCCGTTGCATTTGGACGAGCAATCCAAACCCAGGGTTAACAGTCGGCTCATTCCTATGGGAGAATTTGTCAACCGAATCGCGGAACTTGGTCGAGGTTGCCGTCGGACAAGTGGTCGTGCTACGTCGAAGTCAGCAGTTCGAGGTGATTGACAAAGAAGGCAATCGATTTCGCGGATGGGCGTGGCCGCTTGACTCCCCCGATGTCGCGCTCTGCGCGCTCTACCTGGAGATCCCGCACAATTTGTCGCTACTCACGGCGCAGGAACGTCGATGCCTTGAGCTACTCGCGCGGGGGCTGGAAACGCGGCCAATTGCGGGAAAGCTCGACGTGAGTACCAGCACAGTCCACACGCACATGAGGCGCGCGCGCGAAAAGCTCGGCCTGCGGAGTTTCGCGGCTCTGGTTAGTTTTGCTGCGAGGTACTGTTACCCGGCCGACCGGCCCCTCGGCCCGTACCCCGACATCGATCGGACAAAACAAGGGGCGGAGAAGTTGGCAAAGTAGATGGACGAGCGGAAAAAGCCAATCGGCCCTTGACCGCGCGTCGCAGGCAAAGGCCGATTAGTGAACCACCACTGCCATGAACGATCGGCAGGGACCTCGGCGCTAGTGCGGAAAAACAGCGCTAGCTTCCTCGCCAGGGTGTCTTTATCGCCGTCGAGGTGGAATCGAGCACCCTACGTGAACGCCCGCGGCCTCGCTTGAAACGCAGGGTCTCGAGCCCGAGTCAAGCTGCGGGATGAATCTGAGGGCGCACGTTGCGGGGGCCAGCGGGCGCCGCGGACCTTGCGATGCGCCGTCAATCGAAATATCGCCGCACGATGGGGCGCTTCACCAGCTCAACGAGCACCAAATAGATCGCCGTCGCCGCAACCAGAAAAACGAAAAATGTGATCGGAAGCGGCGTGAAGCCCAGGCGCGGGGCCAATGGCGTAACGGGAAGCAACGCTCCAATCAACACGACCGCGATCACGGTCGCAACGAGCGCCAGGCTCGGCTTGCTGCGCAAGGGATTGCCGGTGGTGCGAATGACGAGCAGGACAAGCGTCTGCGTAGCGAGCGATTCGACGAACCAGCCGGTGTGAAAGAACTCTTGTGATGCATGGAACAGACTCAGAAGCACGTAAAAGGTCAGGAAATCAAACAACGAGCTGATCGGCCCGATGATCAGCATGAAATTGCGGATCATCGAAATGTCCCAGCGGCGGGGTTTGCCGATAAAACTCGGATCCACGTTGTCGGTGGGAATGGTGATCTGCGAGAGGTCGTAGAGGAGGTTGTTGAGGAGCACTTGCATCGGCAGCATCGGCAGGAACGGGAGAAACAGCGTCGCAATCGCCATGCTGAACACGTTGCCGAAGTTCGAGCTGGTCCCCATCATCAGGTACTTCACAACGTTCCCGAAGGCCTTGCGCCCCTCGAGGATCCCGAGATGGAGCACGCCCAGCCCCGATTCCATCAGGATGATCTGGGCGGCGTCCTTGGCGACATCCACGGCCGTCGCAACCGAGATTCCGACGTCGGCGGTGTGGAGCGACGGCGCGTCGTTGATTCCGTCCCCAAGAAAGCCGACGACGTGGCTGCGTCGCTTCAGCGCCAGAAGGATTCGGTCCTTTTGCGCGGGTGAGACGCGTGCGAAAATGGTGGACTCTTCGGCCACGTGGGCGAGGGCAGTTTCAGTCATCGAATCGAGGGCATCGCCGAGAATCATGCCCGCGCCGTCAAGCCCGACTTGTTCGCAGATGTGGCGTGTGACCAGTTCGTTGTCGCCCGTGAGAATCTTCACCTGCACGCCGTCACGTCGAAGGGCTTGCAATACTTCCCGAACGTCGGGGCGCGGCGGGTCAACGAAAGTAAGGAAACCCGTCAAAACGAGGTCTTTCTCATCCGCGATGCGGTAGGCTTCTTGAATAGGCACAGCTCTCGAGGCCACGCCAAGAACCCGATATCCCTGGGCACTCAGAGCCTGGTAGGTGCTCTGGCATCGTGAGTGCGCCTCCGCATCCAGGGGTCGAATTTGGCCATCCACCTCGAAGGAGGAGCAAACGGCCATGACACCCTCCGGCGACCCCTTTGTGATCAGTGTCCGTTTACCGTCCTTTTCCACGACGACCGAGAGCCGTCGCCGCTCGAAGTCGAACGGCACCTCGTCGACCTTGTGAAATGGTTCGACATTCGGCTGAGCTTGCTGAAGGATCGCCGTGTCCAGCGGGCTCTTGATCCCCGTCTCGTAGTAGCTGTTGAGATAGGCGAGTTGGAAAACGTGATCCGCCGAACGCCCAAGAGGGTCCAAGGGGCGTTCAAAGCTCATGACTCCGGTCGTGAGGGTGCCGGTCTTGTCGCTGCAAAGAATGTCCATGCTTCCGAAATTCTGCATTACCGCGAGGTCCTTGACGATTACCTTCTGTCGCGCCATGCGGACTGCCGCATGTGCGAGCGTGACCGAGACGATCATCGGCAGGAATTCGGGAGTCAGTCCGACGGCCAAGGCCACTGCGAACAGCAGCGATTCGATGGGATCTCGCTTGCGCGCGATGCTGACGACGGCCACAAAGAGCACCAGGAAGAAGACGGTTCTTAAGATCAAATAGCTGAATCGGCGTGTGCCACGATCAAACTCCGTCTCCGGGGGACGAGCCGCCAGTCGTGCGGCGATTTCGCCGAAAGCGGTCGCCGGGCCGGTCGCAGTCACTTCTGCGGTTGCCGTTCCACTCACCACCGAAGTGCCGAGAAAAACTTCGTTGAGTGCCTCGGCCGGGTGACTGGGCCTGCTGTCGCTCTCGCGCGCCTCTTTTTCGACGGGCATCGACTCGCCGGTGAGCGCGGCTTGCTGGACGTGCAGATCGCGAGCTGTCAACAGCCGCGCGTCGGCCGGCACCATGTCGCCAGCCGACAATCGGATCATGTCGCCGGGCACGATCTGCCGGCTCGGCATCTCCATCCAGGCACCGTCCCGCAGCACCGTGGCAGTCAGGGCCACTCCTTCACGGAGCCGTTCGACGGCACGCTGCGAACGATAGGTCTGAACGAAGTCGATCGCGATTCCCAGCAGGACGATGACCACAATGATTGCCGCACTGACCGACTCGCCGAGCAGCGCAGACACAAGGCTTGTGACCAACAGGATCAGGACGAGGGGATTGGCAAACAAGAGCAAGAACTGCACCACGGCGCCGGCGCGTTTGACGCGGGCCGGTTCGTTGAAACCAACCTTGGTCAACAATCGCTGGGCTTCCTGGCTTGTCAGCCCACCGACTGCCTCAGACCTCCGCGTCGGGGAATCAGCCGCAGGAGCAAGCTGCATTTAGGGACCTCGCTTCTTTGGGCCTGGTCAGCCCCTCTGGCTCGAGAAGCTGCTCGACGAGTTGCGGGAGAAGCACTTGGACCGCCTGTCACTGTCCGCGCGTGCGTTCAGTTGGGTTCGCGCTCGAAGTAGGCATTCGCGGCAGGGTAATCGACCGTCACGCGAAAATGCCGTAATACGTTCCCTCCGATCGAGGCCACGATCGGCCGATCCATGAACGTCGACATCCATTGATGGGCCGCATCTGGACGACGCGTGAACCAGGCCGGACCAACATCGAATCCGGCGAGCTGAATGGTGGGAACTTCAATGATCGCAAGTCTGGTATTTTCTTCGGCGTTCTCGATGACGCGCCAGGTCGGGTGCTCGGCACGCCAGCGGTCGAAGACGCTCGCCGCCACGAAGCTCGTTGCCCGTTCCGAGGCGTGACCATCGGCGATCTGTTGCGCGGCCTCCTTCGTTAGCCGCAGTGTTGCCCCGGTGTCGAAGAGCGACTCGACCGTTCGGCCGTCAATCATTACTGCGAATCGCGGATGATTCCCGCTGCGAATGCCGACGAAGGTCGGGAAGCCAAGAACAACGCTGTGGGCCGACTGTTGGGCCGTGGGGCGAAACGGCGCGGGATTGAGAATCAGCTTCTTTCGCGGAAAATCGAAGGTCCAAATTCCGCCCGCGAACCACCGCTGCCCGAGCATGCCGTCGCCATCGGTGTTTTTCAGGGGAATCCAGCGCTCCGCTCCCACGGGCTCGGGAATCCAGGCGTCCGATCGCAGCGGACGCAGACGCACCACCTCTCCACGTCCGATTGACCAGCTAGCGACCAGGCCACAGCGTTCGGCAGCCGTCCGCGTCACAAACAGTCCGCCACCCGTGTCCGCCAGCAATCGAAGTCTTGATCCGTCCGCCAAAACCGGTTCGACGAAAAACCGGTCTTCGTCGTAGGCAACCGGCAGAGCCGTCGGCTGCTCGACGAAGTGAGCACCCAAAGGCAGCACGATCCAAAAGAACACTCCGGCACACGCCAGCACCGTAATCAGAGCGACGAGTCCCAGGGCGGTCCAACGAGGATGTCGGCGGAACCACGCTGGCCGGCTGGTCGGATGGGGCGGGGAAAGCGTTTCCATTCGGTGCCAATGATTTGGTCGGGAAGCTCGTTTGCCGATTAGTCGTTCACTAGACAGACTATCAACCTGCATCGCAAACGTTGAAGGACCAAAGGCATGGCCGTGCCGAACGGTGCTGAGGTCGCGCGTCCGTTTCTGCCGACGCTGGACTTCGCGAAAAGCCGCGCGTTCTACGAGGCGCTCGGGTTCGAGAAGCTGCTCGACGGAGACGTTGCCATCTTCGCGGTCGGCAGGACGTCGTTCATCCTGCAGCGACATTTTCAGAAGGACTGGGCCGAGAACTGCATGATGCAGCTGATGGTCGACGACCTGGATGGCTGGTGGGCCCACATCGAAAAGCTCGATCTCCCGAGCGCATTCGGCGTCAAACCGCCGCGGCCGCCGGCGATGCAGCCCTGGGGACTGCGCGTCGCGTACGTCGTCGACCCAGCCGGCGTCCTGTGGCACGTCGCCCAGCGGCGCAAGGGCAACCCAGCCGATTGAGCGGGATGCCAACTAACCGCGGTGTGGTGCGCCGATCACTTCTTCTCGTGCACGGACAGCACGCGCGCGTTCCAGTGCTTCGCTCTGTCGTGTTGAATCGTGCAAATCAGCGTCACAGTAACCCCGCCCCCGTCGCCGGATTTCATCTCCTTGATCGACGCGGGGGCTTTGGCGACGGGAATCAGGATTGTCAGTTTCTGGTCGCGTGACGCGTTGACGACCGTTCCTGACGCCGTCTTGACGGCGAGCCACAAATTGACGGGCGCTTTGCCCTGCGCCGTGCCCGTTACCGTCACATTGTCGAATTGCAGCTGCTGACCCTCGTACGCATCCGGGGCTTTTACAACGTCCTCCAGCTGGACCCGCTTGACCGCCGTGTCGGCACTCTTCGATTCCGCGCGGCGCGGTCGTTTCGCCTCGTTTTGTGGCGCCGGGGGCGCCGCAGCGGCAGGCTTTGCGGCCGACCCTGGGCTGGGTCGAGGGCCGCCGTGGGGCAAGCAGTCATTCGCGGCCTTTCCGACTTGGGGATTGGAGAGCAGCTCGGCCAACGCGTGCTGCATGACGTTGGTGAGCACAACAACCGGCCCGGGCGACCCCACGAGTTTGCGAATTTCCGGATCGCGAGCGCCGGGCTTGACCTCCTCCAAGTGTTTCTGGTCGAGAAAGGCCGAAACCTGTTCCTCGAGTTTCGTGGCCTTTTCGCCCTGCAGGCCATAGACGAGCCAACCCACTTCCTCGGCAACTTTGCTCCGGGCCGTTTCCCATTCCTCTTTCTTGAGCGAATGCCCCTCCTGCAAGGCTTCCTGAATCAAGTGCACGGGGTCCGGGAAATCGTCGTTGAGGCTCAGGGCATAGGCCGCGACCTGCTGCGGGCTGAAAATGTTCAACAGGCGGACTGCTTCGATTTGCGCCCCGTCCGTAATCTCGACTCCGTCGTCGAGGTCTGGCGGATTCTTCTCCTCCAGCTCGTCGAACTGAGTTCGGAGCTTTTCGACCGCGTCTTCGTCGTTGGCGACGAGCGCACGCCGCATTTGAACCATGGCCTCGACATACGCGTCCGAGGCCTTGCCCGCCTCCCGCTTGCCCCCGCTGCCGGCAGTCGTCTTGCCGGCCCGAGCGATCTCGGAGATCTGGTGAGGCGTCGCCTCCAGCGCCCGCAGGATCCGCAATGCCTTCAACTCCAGGCTGAGGAGGTTCGGGTCGGCGGGAGGCTTGGCTTCCTTCTTTGGTGCGGCCGGGGGGTTTTGCGCTCGCGGCTTGCGGTTCTTAGGCTGATCGCCTTTGCCCGGTTGTTGATTGGCGTGAACCGTGCCACCCGCCGGCGCGCCCACGACGATCAGCGCGGCCGGGGCGAAGAGCGCGGCCAGGCAAACACAGCAAATGCGCGTACGTGACATCTCTTGTCCCCTTAAACCGGATGTCCGGTCGTGAAACTTGACTCAGAGGTGAACTCGTCGTTGCCAACCGCGTCCTTATCTCACCGCCACCAACGTCAGCGCCTGATTGTTCGCGTCGTACCGCGCCTTGACGCGATCCGACGGCCGCAGGTCGGCCAGCGTCGATTGCTGACTGTTCAGGACAACGGTCGTACCAGGCGTCGCGTCGATTGTGATCAGATCCCCGTCGACGGGAGCAACCGAGACGGCGTTCCCGTTGATCCGGCGGATCGTTCCCACGACGGAAAAGAAGCCTTGAGGTCCGGCCGGAGGCAATGTCTGAGGAGCAACGACGACGTTGGGGCCGACATAGCCGGGATCGACATAGGTCGGACCGTCAACATTGACGCCGCCGCCCCACCAATTCCAGCCTCCCCCCCATCCCCAGCCATGGTTGCCCCAACCACTGTGCCAGCCATGGTGGTAGGCCCAACCATGATGGTGGTGACCGTAGTGATGCGCCCACGCAGCGTGATGCCCGGCATGGTGCCCGCTGTGGATGCCATGGTGATGAGCTCTCCGCGATCCGTGATGCCCGCCGTGGCCCGAGTGATGCGCGTGAGCGGTGTGGCCATGTCCGTGGTGCCCATGGCCTCCGTGTCCGTGAGAATGCCCACCGTGTCCGTGCCCACCGTGCCCGCCCTTGGCAAAGGCGGGCATTTGAGTCGCCTGGATCAAGCCGATCGCCGCCGCCAAACCGAGCCAATGCCAACGTTTCATGAGTGAGGCCCTTATTTCCAATCGCGTGGAGTGCGTTCCAAGTTCCGAGATTTCTGACACTTACGAACTCAGCCGGTTTCTCGCAACGAAGTCCCGGCCGTGTGAAAAGCCGCAGTCGTCACTGTTCCCCTCCTGAGAAGCCCGGTCCAAGTCCCAAAGAGTGTGATTTTCCAAAAGAAATTGCAGAAAATCCATTTTTTTCTCGACCGTAGGGGCAAAATTCGACCGGGCCGGGCCTGGTCGCCGGGACCGCACACTGCGCCCCCCCGCTCTTGCGCTCACTTCATGTGCTGGTCGAAGACACCGCTTTTTTCACGAGCGCGCTGATCCTGGCCTCGTCGGCGGGAGTCAATTCCGTCAACGCGAAGGCGGTCGGCCACATCGCGCCGTCGTCGAGGTTCGCCTCGTGCATGAAGCCGAGCGTCGCGTACCTCGTCTTGAACTTCGCCGCGCTTTGATAGAAGCAGACGACCTTGCCGTTCTTGGCGTACGCGGGCATGCCGTACCAGAGCCTCGGCGAAAGGTCCGGCGCGTTGGCTTTGACGATCGCATGCAGCCGCTCGCCCAAGCCGCGATCCGGTTGGGGCATCTTGCCGATC
>DASPSM010000732.1:0-3458 GCA_035623955.1 Planctomycetaceae bacterium | reverse complement strand
GCGGAATTGCAGCTTGAGAGGCCGAAGTATTTGCCGGAGGACCACGCCGAGCGGAACCTGCTTGAAGGAGGCGGTAATTTGCGTCGACGGGGCGACGCCAGCGCGCTTGAGTCCGCTCTTATCCAACGTTATGGTGATCCCGTGCTCCCTCGCCAGGGGCCCGATGAAATCTTCCAGAGGCACGTTGACGGCATTGATGTCGATCCTGCCGGCGAGTGCTTTGGCGGCAGCGGCATCGGTTTTGCCAACCGGCCCAACGGTCTGTTGCTGCGCATGGAGCCGCCCACTCCAGGTCGCGAGCAGGAACAGCACGAGCGATCCCCGGAGAACCGTGAATCGACTCATGGAGTGGGCGCCTTATCGCCGGCCCCGCGTTCGAGCCGATTGAAGTACTCGTCCAATCCCGCTCGGAACTCCTCCGGCAGCGTCGATCCGCGCTCACCGGTGGCTTGCGACACGCCCCGATCTTCGCGAACCTCTTTGGCGTTGACGCCCGTCCCCAGAAGGGTCAACGCGGAGTCATGTGTGGTGCCGCCTCCTCCGCCCCCAGGATTCGACCCGCTGCCACCTCCGGCCTTGGGGTTGAACCGCTTGGACTGTAACAACAGTTCGATGACCTCGGTCTCTGCCCCGATGGCGGCTTTGCCTGTGTTGGGCTGGGCGAGGATGTCCCGGGCCTCTTGCATCACCCCCTCGACGGTTTCGAGCAGGTGAAGCTCCTTCGCAAAATCGCTTTCCGCATCGGGCAGTTGTCGAATTCGGGCAACGACCTTCACCACTCGGTCGCGCAGGCCATTTTGCGTCGTCGCGAGCTTCATGGCTTCCTTCTTGTACTCGTCGGCGGCGAGAGTCGGCCGCGCCTGCTCGCCGACCCGCGTCTCTTCGCGCAGATTCATCTCGCCTTCGAGGATCTGCAGCACTTCGAGCACGATTGACGGGGGCAGACTCCCTTTGGACTTGCACCCCGGACAGGCGCCGCAGCACGCGGGATCGACCAGGTCCTCGGCCCAGCGATCGAGCGTGTCGGACCAGTACTCGCATTGAGCGATCGAAAGGCCTTTTTCCGTCTTGAGATCGGTGGCCAGCTCGCGGAGGTTGCCGACGACGTCCTGCTTGCGCATGTCGTCGAGGACCGACTTGATCTTCACGAACCGGTGCCGATCGAAATAGGCATCCATGTCGTCCATGATCAGCGAGATCTTGTCCCCTTCTTTGTTCTCCTGTTCAGAGATTTGTCCCAGGGCACTCATCTGTGCGTCGCCCAGATCGCGGCGTCTGCGTCCGAAAAGCTCGCTCACCTGATCGCCGATGCGGCCGGCAACTTTGTATTGGAAACGCGACGCGGCTTTGAGCCGCTTGACGAGCGTGCTGCCTTCCAATTCTGCCAGGACCTTTTTCAACTCGTCGGCAACCTTCTCGAATTCGGCCAGCAGGTCCTCCTGCTTCTTTATGGCTTCGTCCATCTTCGCGGCCGCCGGCGTCTCCTTTTGCGGCGGCGACTGGCCGCTGCCGGGCAACGTGGTCATCGGCAACGTCAGCCGCGGCGTGGACGCGTTCTTGGGTGGCCCAGGTTTGTTGTCGGTTTTCTTGCCTGGAGGCTGTTGCTGCGATTCCTGGTCAACCACCTGGGGAACGCCGTTCTGCTGCTTTTGGGGATCTGGCTTGGTGCTTCCCGGCTTACCGGAAGCCAGTGACCTCACCTCGCCGACCATGGCCGACTTGTTACGCGACTGATCGGCCGACATCTGCGGCGCCTGGGAGGCCTGCTTGAGCAAGTCGGCGACCGATGGCATCCGGTTGGCCGCGATGTCTTTGAGAATCTGCAGTATCTCGGCCCACTTTTCGAGATGGCCGACGCCGAATTCCGGATTGCGCGTCGCTTGCTGGACGAGGTCTTCCCCGGTCCGCACGAGGTTCGACAGGCGACGTCCGTTGGCCCATTCCGCGGCAGCCTGATTCTCGATGCGACGGCGGGTCTCGGGTTTATCGAGTTCCTGCGGCGAAAGCGCCCGGAGCTGTTTGTTCGTTTCGTAAAGCTGCATCTCGCGGTCGCGGACTTCGAGCGACTGTCGATGCCACTTGTTCAATTGCTCCGTCAGCCAGATCGCGTGCTGCTCGGGGCTCAGCACGTACAAGAACGACGCCGGCGCGTAGACCCGCTTGCGATTGGGGAAATAGTCCTCGACAAACACGCGGGCACGGATCAGCTGGGGCTCGATATTCAGTGATTTGGCCGAGAAAGTGCCGCCGACGTCGAGTGCCTCTTTGTCGTTGCCTCCCGCGGCCAGCACGCGTTCCCCTTTTGTCGGCTTTGTGATTGCCGGATCCTCAATTCCCAGCCATTCGATGCCGACGCGCTTCACGCCGAAATCATCGCGGGCGTGAATCTTGAAGCTCAACATCTCCGAATCGAGCACTACTTTTTGCCGCGGCAGTCCTTCGCAGACCAGGGAAGGGGGCTCGTCCTCGTGGCCGGCGATTGCCAGCGTGAACGGCTCCTTTCCCGACAGGCCCAAACGATCCTTCCAATAGAGCTGGACCTTGCTGGTTCCTTTGACCTCGATCGGCGCGCTGGAGAACGCGCTGCCGGACGGGTCTTGCGTTTGGCCGTTGACCTGCGAGGTGACCAGCTCGCGGCTGGCGGTGGCCTGCACTTGAATTCGGCTGCCATTGACCGGCGAGATCGTGCCTCCGCGCACGTCCTTCGTTTGAACCTTGGGAAGCCCGAGGTACGCGGGAAGCGAAACCTGTGCGGTGACGGCCGTCAGCTCGGGACGCGCCATCGGCTCGATGCGCACCCGCTGTCGCCAGTCACCCACGGCAAGCTGCAAGGCGGCCGGCGCGATCTGCGCCGGCAAGTCGAAAGCGTAGCTGCCGTCGCGGAGTGGCGCGACGACGTTGGGTTGCTGGTCCACTCGTGCGAACCCTTCGCCCGGTTTCGTCACGGTCTTCTCCGCCAGACGGACAGCGAGCGAGATCGGCTCGCCGTGCGCCACGACAACGGGATCGGGGAGTTGTTCAACACTCGCGAAGGTGTATCGAGGCGTTGCCCGCCACGGCGCCAGGAGCCGCGCCCAGGCATTCAGCCCGGCCGCCGGAAAGATCACGACCAGCCCGACGCAAGCCGCGAGGGGAACAAGTGCAAGAACCGTCCAGAGCCGATGCCGTGGGCTGGGGACGGAATCGCGAAAGTCGCGACGCTGAGCGTCTTCCGCGACCTGCTGGATTGCCGCGACGCACAACGTGCGCGAGCGCGCCTGCTCGAAGTCATTGCGCACAAGTTCGATGATGCCGAGCAACTGGTCACCCACATGCGGGTGTTTGCGTGTGAGCAAGCGGGCCAATTGTTCCAGACGCCGATTGCGCCAAACCCAGCGGTGCAGGGCGAGCGGCACGCAGGCGCAACTGGCCACGGTGACGGCAAAGAGCGAGAAGCGAGCCCAGGTTGGAGTCTCGCC